>CATYEA010000145.1 GCA_958405355.1 uncultured Lachnospiraceae bacterium | reverse complement strand
TGGAACACGGAATCCGCGCCAATCGGCCCAACCACATCATAGCCCATCGCCTGAAGTTCTTTGACAGCCGGCTCAATTTCATTCATATCTTCATCGCCAAATAAACCATGCTCTCCACTGTGGGGATTTAAACCTGCAATTGCCATAGTCCCTCCGGACACTCCCAACCGCCGAAGCGCTTCCGTACATCGTTTCACATAGTCAATAATGCGTTCTTTCTTTATCATATCCAGCATTTGACGAAGGGACACATGGCGCGTCAGGAAAAATACCCGCATACCGTTTGTCTCAAACATCGTCAGCGGATCCGGAGTATCTGTCAGCGCACCGAAAATCTCCGTATGTCCAATAAAAGGGATTCCGGCGGCTTTTAAAGCCTCTTTATTAATCGGTGTTGTACTTACCGCATCGACCTGACCTTCTTTAGCCAGTTCAATACTCTTCTCAATATAGTCGTAGGCCGCCTGTCCGCACATAGCACTGACCTTTCCCCATTCAAAAGCATCCATCTGAACATTATCCAAATCTATAATATTCAGTACACCTTTTTCATCCTTGGCATCCGATACATTTTCAATCTTATTCACTGCAAACTCTACCTTGGTCGATTCCATTGCCAGCCGCAAAACTTTTAAATCGCCAATTACAATGCTTACAGCCTTATTATAAACTTCTTCGTTTAATAGTGCCTTCACAACAATTTCTGGTCCAATCCCCGCCGGGTCACCCATTGTAATTGCAATCTTCGGTTTTCCCATGTATTTTACCTCTTTTACCTAATTATTTTTAACTCTGTCAAGTAAATATCTAACGTATTTTTCTATTGCCCGGTAATCTCCCTGGCTTCCGCCCTTCGTAACCACCTGAAGTCTCTCGAAATCACCGCCCATCAGCCATCCATAGACAGCCAACGGCAAAACTTCATCCAAAACCTGGATTCCTCTGGCATTAAACTTCTCATAAGCTGCAATGGTAATATCGCCGCCGCTTAAGCTATTACAGTTGTGATAACAGCTTCCCATTTTAATCTGCAAATCGCTTGGATATATTTTCCGCTGTCAATAACTTTTCTCTTTCCATGTTTCCCCCACGTTTCCCTATAAATTTCACATATTTTTTGTTTCCATATTAAGAAAAATGTTTTAATTTGTTTTTATTTACTAATTTTATAACATATCCAAACATTTTTGCAAAGATAATTTTTTTTGCATTTTTTTCGCATTTATTAATCAATATCCACAAAGATTGTTCGATTTTTAACGCTTTAATTATGTTCGATTTTGATAAAATAAAGTAAAAAAATTGCAGTACCCTTTTTGGATACTGCAATTTCAAACATTCACTTATACTTTTTAATATAACGCTTTATAAATTCCAAGCACGGTTTCCCGGTCAAGTTCCGTATAGTTATTTGCCATCAACCGTCCCTGTTTTTCCATAACAATATCTGTAAACATTTCAAGTTCACTTTCTTTAACACCATAAGCCCGAAGCGGCTGTTTCTTTAACAGCTTGTTTAAAAGAGTTTCCAGAGCTTCATAAACCTGTGTCTCCGGACAATTTAAGATTCCGGCCAGCAATCGGTTGAGGTTCTGAATAGCACCCACCGGCTGGAGTTTCTGATAGGTTTTATAGACTTCCGTAAAAAGAGCATAGTTGGCTTCACCGTGAGCAACATGGTACATACCTCCCAACGGAAAACTCATGGCATGAACAGCAGCACAGCCTGCATTGCTGAATGCTATTCCCGCATAATTGCTTGCCATAAGGAAATCTTTCATATGGCTTAGCCGCGCATCCTCACCCTCAGCCGCGATCTCTTTAAATCCATTTAAAATCATGCGAATGGCTTCTATAGAAAACATCCGTGAAAATGGACTGGCTTTTGGCGATGTAAAGGATTCCACCGCATGAATCAGGGCATCAATGGAACTTGTTGCGAAGAAGCGGAACGGAAGACCTTCTAAAAGCTCCGGCACAAGAACAGCTTCATTGGCCAATAATGCATCATCAGCCAAACCAAGCTTTGTATTTCTGGACTCCAGGATCAGCACACCGATATTCGTTACTTCGCTGCCCGTACCACAGGTCGTTGGAACAAGAATCAATTCTTTATCCCGAACAGGCGGAAACTTTTTATCATAAAGCTCCAATACCGGAGTCATGGTTTTTAACGCAAATAGTTTTGCCACATCCAAGACAGCACCGCCGCCGACAGCAATCACACGATGATATTCGTAATCGCCCACCGCTTCATGCATCTTCTCGACCATCACATCGCTCGGTTCCCCCTGAATATACTGACGATAATCTACAACTTTAGCATCTCCGGTCAGACCCTCAAAATAACGTTTATATGTCCCGCCGCTGATAAAGATCAAATCGCCTTTAGCAGGTTTTAACTGTCCGCAAAATTCTTTGACTGTGTCGCACTGTTTAATCACCGGCACGATACGAAACTCTTTCATACAAACCGCCTCCTAAAGTAATTTCTGCAAATCCCTGATATCCTCAAGTAAAACATCCGCGTCTCCAATTTCCTCGCGTGTTCCAAAACCATAGACACAGCCGGCCGTATACACTTTATGGTATCTGGCCACTTCCATATCATGAAAACGATCCCCCACCACCAGATATTCCGAAGGATATGTTTCTTTAATCACATTGAATATCTCATATTTCGGTTTCTGTTCATAATCTCCGCTGCAATACATATGGTCAAAATAATTCCTCAGGCCGAAACATTCCGCATGCATATCCATATAGACATGCCCGCAATTACTCAAATATAAGAGATAATAGCCTTTATCCTTGAGATACTGCAGCGTCTCCAGGGCTCCATCGTAAAGAATCGCTTCTTTGTTACAGATTTTCTCTGTCATAAGCCGACCGACTTCCCCTGCATAGAACATCTTTTTCTCCTGCGAAAATTCCGGCATAAAAGAATCCCACATGTCCTGAACACTATATCCAAGCCATTTCGTAATCTCATCATCTCTGAATTCACGTTCCGGTGCATCTTTGGCATCAACCATTTCCCGGTACATCTGACGAAACGCATCCACATAGATTTTTGAACTATTGTGGATGGTTCCGTCATAATCAAAAATAATCGTTTTTATGTCTTTCATCGCCTTCTTTAATTACATCTGGCGGAAAAGATTAGCCATTTCAATAGCGCTGAGTGCACAGTCATATCCTTTATTTCCAGCTTTTGTTCCGGCACGTTCAATTGCCTGTTCAATATTATCTGTAGTAAGTACGCCAAACATTACTGGCAGACCATACTGAAGAGATACGGAAGCAACACCTTTGGATACTTCAGCACATACATAGTCATAATGGGATGTGGAACCTTTAATAACAGCACCAAGACAGATAATAGCGTCATATTTTTTGCTCTGAGCCATTCTCTGAGCAGCAACAGGAATTTCAAATGCTCCTGGTACCCATGCAACTTCAATATCATCTTCATTCATACCGTGACGAACAAGCCCGTCAATAGCTCCGCTGAGTAACTTGGAACCGATAAATTCATTAAAACGTGCTACGATAATTCCTACTTTTAATCCTTCTGCAACCAGTCTTCCTTCAAATGTTTTCATTTTTATATCCTCCGTTTTATCTTAAATTTTAAATAATTTCAATTAATGTCACTATTTTATTTATATGTCAGCCAATGGCCCATTTTTTCCTGTTTTGTTTTCAGATAGAAAGCATCATCCTTGCCAAGTTCCATCTGAATCGGAACACGCTCAACAATGGAAAGTCCATAACCTTCAAGACCATACACCTTTTCCGGATTATTGGTCATAAGACGCATTTCCTTGATTCCCAAATCCACAAGAATCTGTGTACCAATCGTATAGTCACGCATATCTGCCGGGAATCCCAGTTTGATATTTGCTTCAATGGTATCATAGCCCTGATCCTGAAGCTCGTAAGCACGAATCTTGTTGATCAGACCAATTCCCCGGCCTTCCTGACGCATATAAAGAAGTACGCCCCGGCCTTCGGCTGCAATTCGTTTCATGGCTGCATCATACTGCTGTCCGCAGTCACAGCGGCCGGAGCCTAACGCATCACCAGTCAGACATTCGGAATGTACACGGCAGAGAACCGGTTTTCCATCCCAGATATCACCTTTAACTAAAGCTACATGATGTTCGCCATTTAATTTATTGATGTAACCATAAATTTCAAAATATCCATAACGTGTCGGCATTTTAGCTTTTGCCACACATTCGACAAAGCTTTCATGAGTCTTACGATAATGAACCAGATCTTTTACAGTTCCAATCTTCAATCCATGTTTTTCGGCAAATTTCACCAGGTCCGGTGTCCGTGCCATCATGCCGTCTTCTTTCATAATTTCACAGCAGAGACCTACCGGCTTTAATCCGGCGATTTTCAATAAATCAACGGTAGCTTCTGTATGTCCGCGTCGTTCGATGACACCGCCGTCTCTCGATAACAGAGGGAACATATGGCCTGGACGTCTGAAATCTTCCGGTTTTGCATCCTCTTCCACCGTTTTCATAGCAGTGATGGAACGCTCATATGCGGAAATTCCCGTTGTTGTACTTACATGGTCAATGGATACGGTAAATGCTGTTTCATGGTTATCTGTATTATGAACACACATCGGATGAAGTTCCAATTTATCCACATATTCTTTGGACATCGGCATACAGATCAAGCCTTTCGCTTCACTTGCCATGAAATTCACATTTTCCAGCGTGGCAAACTCTGCAGCACAAATGACATCGCCTTCATTTTCTCTGTCCTCATCATCAATAAGAACAATATTTTTTCCGGCTTTCAAATCATCTAAGATTTCCTCAATGGTGTTGAATTTAAATGTTTCGCTCATCTCTTAAGTCCTTCTTTCTTTGTTTAGTAAAACCGATTAGATAAAACCGTATTTTCTTAAATAATCTTCGTTTATCGTCTCCTTCACAGGTTCCTGTATTTCTTCCTGCCCCTGGAGAAGCTTTTCCACATATTTACCGATCAGGTCGTTTTCCAGATTTACCCGGTCGCCAGCTTTCTTTTTCAACAAGGTGGTTTCTTCTCCCGTGTGAGGAATGATGGAAACTTTGAAGACTTTATTATCCACATAAGCCACCGTCAGACTGATGCCGTCGATGGTTATGGAACCCTTTTCAATAATGTATCTTAAAATATTGGAGGCTGCTTCGATAGTCACCCAAACGGCATTGTCTTCTCTTTCTAAAGACAATACTTTTCCGGTTCCGTCCACATGTCCGCTGACAATATGTCCGCCAAGCCGATCACTGAGACGCAGGGCCCGCTCCAGATTTACCTTATCCCCTGGCCTTAAATCACCGAGATTGGTTCTTCGAATGGATTCTGCCATGACATCCGCCTCAAAGGTTCCG
>CATYEA010000144.1 GCA_958405355.1 uncultured Lachnospiraceae bacterium | reverse complement strand
CAAAAATGCAGAAAAAAATGCAGGAATATCAAAATTCTCTGGAGGACATGTCTAATGAGGCGGTGGAGTATGTTCGTGGAATTCCAGTAGTAAAAACTTTTGGCCAGACAGTGTTTTCCTTTAAGAAATTTAAGGATTCTATTGACAGTTATGGCCGCTGGGTCATTGACTATACGAAGGACCTTCGGATGCCGATGTTGTTTTATACGGCGGCTATTAATGGTGTATTTGTCTTTTTGATTGCCGCAGGTATTGTATTTACCCAAAATGGCGTGACCAGCGAATTTTTGTTGAATCTGTTATTTTATATTATTATTACCCCTGTAATTTCTGTGACCTTGACAAAAATCATGTTTCAGAGTGAAAATGCCATGATCGTGGATGATGCGCTGAAACGGATCGACAGTGTATTAAAACTTGAGCCTTTGTCGGAAACAGAAGATTCCGAACATCCGGTAAACAGTTCTATTGAACTTCAGAATGTAAGCTACAGTTATGACGGAGAGAAAAATGCACTGGAAAATATTTCTCTGCGCATAGAAGCAGGAGAAACAGCCGCCTTTGTCGGACCTTCCGGCGGCGGCAAATCCACCCTTGCCAGCATAATTTCCAGGTTCTTTGATCCCCAGTCAGGGCGGGTACTCATCGGAGGCGTAGATGTCCGGAATATTGGCAAGGAAGAGCTGATGAACAAGGTTTCCTTTGTATTTCAGAATAGTAAATTAATTAAGACTTCGATTTTGGAAAATGTCCGTCTTGGTAAGCCGGAAGCAAGCCGTGAAGAAGTTATGAAGGCTTTGAAAAATGCACAGTGCATGGATATTATTGAAAAACTTCCGCAGGGCGTGGATACTGTCGTTGGCACAAAGGGCGTTTATCTTTCAGGCGGAGAACAACAGCGAATCGCCATTGCAAGAGTTATGCTTAAAAATACGCCGATTATTATTCTTGACGAGGCCACGGCCTTTGCGGACCCGGATAATGAAATCCGCGTCCAGCAGGCTTTTAATCAACTTTCAAAGGGAAAAACGGTCATTATGATTGCCCATCGGCTGTCCACTGTGGCGAATGCGGATAAAATATTTGTTCTCAAAGAGGGGCATATTGTAGAACAGGGAACTTGTCGGGAACTGGAAGAAAAGCAGGGATTATTTGCCCGGATGTGGAAAAATTATCAGACTTCGGTACAGTGGAAGGTCAAAAAGGAGGCGTGATATAGATGGTAAAGATGTTGCAGAAAAAATATGCTTTGTCTGAACAGGGAGCAAAAGATTTAATCAAAGGCTGTATTGCCTGCATGTGTCAAAACTTGTCTTTTATGTTTCCTGTCGGCCTTTTATATAATCTTGTCGGTGATTTGATGGGCGGCGGCGTTCCGTCGGAAAAAGTTTCATTTTATATTGTTGGCTGTGTTCTCTGTGTTGGCTTGATCCTTCTGACCACCTGGTTTCAGTACAATTCAACCTATTTTGCCACATATGTCGAAAGTGGTGTCCGGAGAATCACCCTGGCTGAGCAGCTTCGTAAGATTCCCTTATCCTTTTTTGGAAAGAGGGATTTAGCAGACCTGACCAGTGCCATTATGGCTGACTGTACTTTTTTGGAAACGGCTTTTTCCCATTTCATTCCTGAACTGGCCGGTTCTATGATATCCACAGTGATCGTGGCCATCAGCCTTTTCACCTTTGACTGGCGTATGGCCCTGGCAGCTTTGTGGGTACTTCCGGTGGCCTTTGCCATTGTATGGCTTTCGGCGAAAGTTCAGGAACGGCTGAATGCAAAGGCTATGGATGCAAAGATGGCCTGCGCCGATGGAATTCAGGAGTGTATAGAGACTGTGCGGGATTTGAAGGCCAGTAATGCGGAAGAAGATTATCTGAAAGGATTGGATAAAAAGATTGAGGCGGTGGAACACAGGGCAATCATCACCGAATTCGGAACGGCAGCCTTTGTTGTGTCTGCATCACTTATCCTGAAGCTGGGTATTGCCACAGTGGCTTTGGCCGGTTCGTTTTTTCTGATTCAGGGAAGTTTGGATGCTTTAACGTTTTTTATGTACCTGCTTGTCGTATCTCGTCTCTATGATCCGCTTCAGGGGGCGCTTCAAAACCTGGCGGCGATTATCAGTGCCCGGACAAATATCGGGCGTATGAAAGAAATTCTGGATTGTCCGATACAGAGCGGCGAAACAAAACTTTCCAATAAAGGTTATGATATTGTGTTTGATCACGTAGGTTTTGCATATAACAGCGGAGAAACCGTTCTGAAAGATGTTTCCTTTACAGCAAAACAGGGTGAGGTAACGGCTTTGGTCGGACCTTCCGGCGGAGGAAAGACAACCGTGTCTCGTCTGGCATCCAGATTCTGGGATATTAATAAAGGAAAAATCACAGTGGGCGGTATGGATATATCCAAAATCGATCCGGAAACATTACTCTCCCTTTATTCGATTGTATTTCAGGATGTAACGCTTTTTGATAATACGATCATGGAAAATATCCGTCTCGGCAGAAAGGATGCTACGGATGAGGAAGTGATTGCCGCCGCCCGTCTGGCCAATTGTGACGAATTTGCGGAAAAGCTTCCGGAAGGATGGAACAGCCGTATCGGAGAAAATGGTTCCAATCTTTCCGGCGGAGAACGGCAGCGGATTTCCATTGCCCGGGCTTTTCTTAAAAATGCACCGATTATCTTGCTGGATGAAGCGACAGCCTCACTTGATGTGGAAAATGAAACCCTGATTCAAACAGCTCTATCAAGGCTGATTCAGGATAAAACCGTTCTTGTCATTGCTCATCGTATGCGTACCGTGGCCGGGGCAGATAAGATTATAGTTTTGTCTGATGGTCAGGTGGCTGAGCAGGGAGCTCCGGAGAATCTTTATAAGAAGAACGGTATTTATACCCATATGACAAAACTTCAGACTGAAAGCCAGAATTGGGTTATTGGTAATATTTCTTGACAATACAGTTTCAATTTAATATAATAAAAAAGTAAAAATCAGCGGAGGACGATGGTGTCAAAGATGCGTTTGATGACCTTGTGTTCCGCTTTTTTAAATCATTTTGAGGAGGAATTATAAAATGAAAAAACCATTGGCATTATTATTATGTTCCGCTATGGTCGTTGGAGCACTTGTTGGATGTGGTTCCAAAAAAGAAGAAACAAAGGCTGCTGAAACGACCGCTGAAACAACAGCAGAAACCGGTGAAAGCAAAGAAGCAGCAGGCAGTGACAAAGAATGGATCATTGCTACAGATACGGTTTTCAAACCTTTCGAATATACCGATGAAAGCGGTAACTTCGTAGGTATTGACGTGGATATTCTTGCAGCAATTGCAGAAGATCAGGGATTTAAGTATGATTTACAGAGCCTTGGTTTTGATGCGGCTGCTATGGCTGTACAGGCTGGACAGGCTGATGCCATCATTGCTGGTGCAACCATCAAACAGGAACGTATCGATTCCGGCTGGATTTTCTCTGAAGGCTACTATAATGCAACACAGACATTTGTCGTTGCAGCAGATAGTGATGTTGCATCCTATGAAGATTTAAGTGGTAAGAATGTTGCTGTAAAACAGGGTACAGCAGGTGCTGATTTTGCTAACAGCCTGAAAGATGAATATGGATTCACAATAACTACATTTGAAGATTCACCATCTATGTATCAGGATGTTGTTCTCGGAAACAGTGTTGCTTGTGTTGAAGATACACCAATCATGGCTGCTAACATTAAGGAAGGCGGACTTGATCTGAAGATTCCGGAAGGTATGGAGAGCGAAGGCGCACCTTATGGTTTCGCAATCATGGACGAAAAGAATCAGGAATTACTGGATATGTTCAATACCGGTCTTGCCAACATTAAAGAAAACGGTAAATACGATGAGATTATCGCAAAATATTTAGGTGAATAATTATTCGTAAATTGAATACTTGATATGTTAAAGGAAACGCCGGAGATTCTAAAAGAGTTTTCGGCGTTCTTGTTTTTTCTCTATCAATATGATAAAATTATAACTATTCAGTAAATAAATATATACAGAAGGAGAAGTGCGAATGGGTGCGATACTTAATACTTATTTCAGCATGTTGTTGAAATCCCTCGGAAATACAATGCTGCTGACATTGCTGGCATTGATTTTTGCTTTGGTCATCGGTTTGATTTTTGCCTTGATGAACGTTGGCAAAAACAGAGTATTTAATCTGATAGGTACGATTTATGTGGATGCGGTACGAGGGGTGCCTTTAATTGTTTTGGCATATTTTATTTATTTTGGTATACCTCAGGGAATGAAATCTCTGGGATTTACAGATTTCAGATTGACGGCTTTGCAGGCTGGTGTTGCCGCGCTGGCGATGAACTGCGGTGCCTATATGGCGGAGATTATCCGTGCTGGTATTGAAAGTGTTGACAAAGGCCAGATGGAGGCTGCCCGGAGTCTGGGACTTCCGTATGGAACAAGTATGCGGAGAGTTGTTCTTCCTCAGGCGATTCGCACGATGATTCCTTCCATTATCAATCAGTTTATCATTACATTGAAAGATACATCCATTCTTTCTGCGATTGGTTTTCCGGAACTTACCAATACAGGTAAGACGGTGGCCAGCAATACGATGGCTCTGATACAGACATGGGCTGTGATTGCCCTCTTCTATTTGGTAGTTATTACATTACTCAGTAAACTGGCCAAGTATATGGAAAGGAGGATAAAACGTGGAACAGAAGAATACTAAAGTTCATGTAGCAAATCTGAAAAAAAGTTTCGGTAAGCTGGAAGTTTTAAAAGATATCAGTATGGATATTACTGAGGGCGAAGTTGTCGTTCTCCTGGGACCTTCCGGAAGTGGTAAATCCACCTTCCTTCGTTGTCTGAACCAGCTTGAGGTGGCAACGGACGGTACGATCATTGTTGATGGTTTTAATGTGACAGATAAGCATGTAGATATTAATAAAGTCCGTGAAAATATTGGTATGGTGTTCCAGCATTTCAATTTGTTCCCGCATATGTCGGTCATTGAAAATATCATGTTGGCGCCGGTGGAATTGAAAAAGATGACGAAGGATGAAGCCAGAGAGAAAGGTATGCAGCTTCTCAGACGTGTTGGTATGGAAGCGAAAGCAGATGTCTATCCTCCGCAGCTTTCCGGTGGTCAGAAACAGCGAGTGGCTATTGCCAGAGCTTTGGCTATGAATCCGGATATCATGCTTTTTGATGAACCGACCTCTGCATTGGACCCGGAGATGGTTGGTGAAGTTCTGGAGGTTATGAAAGAATTGGCCCGGGGCGGTATGACTATGGTGGTCGTTACCCATGAGATCGGTTTTGCCAGAGAGGTCGCAAACCGTATCGTTTTTATGGACGGCGGCTATATTGTGGAGCAGGGAACACCGGAAGAAGTTCTCAAAAATCCAAAAGAAGCAAGAACTATTGATTTCCTGAATAAAGTTTTGTAAGCCGAGGGG
>CATYEA010000143.1 GCA_958405355.1 uncultured Lachnospiraceae bacterium | reverse complement strand
GAACCCGGACATACAGATACCCGTCGGATTTCCTGTTTTAAATTTCCATAAACACGCACATCCGGAATCCGAAACCATTCCTTTATTTTCAGGGCATAATCTTCCAGGGCCATCGGATTTTCCAAATCCCCCGTATATCCAATACCTTCACTGCCATCGTCTGTTGTCGGCTCCAATACCTGAAGATTTTTAAGTTCCATTTTAGAAACAACCAGGTCTGCCATACGTTTGATATCATAATTTGTGTGCATAGCATAGCAGGTTATATGATTTTCCACCATACGAAGCAGCCGCTCGCCAAGATAATCATTTTCCTCAATCCGTTTAATAGATGAAAAAATTATCGGATGATGGGTCAGCAATAAATCGGCTCCAACACGAATGGCTTCATCAATGACCTCCATCGTCGCATCCAGGGCCACGTAAACCTTTTGGATATCTTTATCCATACGGCCGCAGAGAAGTCCTACATTATCCCATGAAAGTGCCGCTTCATTCGGAAAATATTTCTGAAGCAGCCTGTACAATTCTTTCCCATTCATATATGTATCCACCTACTTATTATAATAGTTCATAGCCCGGTCCAACGCCTCCATATATGCGGTAACTTCGCCATATCTGGCCGTACCGGACTGATTATTTTCTCTCAATTGATCTAAAATCTTTGTGTACATTCTCTTTTCTTTTTTTATAAATTCCAGAAGCACCGGATGCTGTTCTGCAAGCAGAAGCTTCCCAAATAAATATTCTATTTCTGACCAGGCAGCCTCTTTACCTGGAACAGCTTTCATAGCCATATAATATTTTCCCTCATCAATCAGCATAATTTCATCAACGATGGAAAAATTATGTTCTATCAAATAACGGCGTACTGACGGAATCTCCGACTGAGGCTGGAGTACCCAGGCAGAAACTCCCTCGCTGTTTTCCTGACCGGCCTCAAGAATCTGGATCATTAACGGGCCGCCCATTCCGGCTATGAGAACCGTATCTGCCTCCCCGGGCTGAAGTTTTTCCAGGCCATTTGAAAGCCGCAGCTCCATGACTTCCTGATAGCCGTATTTATCTCTGTTTTCCTGAGCTCGAAGCAGCGGCCCCTGATTAATGTCCATAGCGATGGCTGATAGTATGCGCCCTTTTTCCAGAAGCCATATAGGCACATAGCCATGATCTGTCCCCACATCCGCCAGGCGGCCTCCTTCCGGAACCATTTCTGCCACCTGAATCAATCTATGTGATATTTTCTGCATAGCACTCTCCTAATTCGATAAAAAATCAATTAATTTACTGCTTCTTCCCCGGCTTCTGAGTTTACGCAGTGCCTTCGCCTCAATCTGACGAATACGTTCTCTGGTCACATTAAATTCTTTGCCAACTTCCTCCAGAGTCCGCGCCCGGCCGTCATCCAGCCCAAATCTCAGCCGAAGCACTTTTGCCTCTCTCTCTGAAAGGGTAGCCAAAACTTCCTCCAACTGTTCCTGAAGCACAGAGTAAGCCGCCGCCTCTGCCGGAACCGGAACATGGTCATCCTGGATAAAATCCCCAAGATGGCTGTCATCTTCCTCGCCAATCGGAGTTTCCAAAGATACCGGCTCCTGGGAAATCTTCATAATCTCCTGAACCCGTTCCACCGGCATCTTCATTCGTTCTGCAATTTCTTCCGGTGTCGCTTCCCGTCCAAGTTCCTGTAAAAGCTGTCTGGAAGTTCTTCTTAATTTATTGATCGTTTCCACCATATGGACCGGAATTCGAATCGTCCGGGCCTGATCGGCGATGGCACGGGTAATGGCCTGACGAATCCACCAGGTAGCATAGGTACTGAATTTATATCCCTTTCGGTAATCAAACTTTTCCACAGCTTTCATCAGTCCTAAATTTCCCTCCTGAATCAGATCAAGAAGTGCCATTCCTCTGCCCACATAACGCTTGGCAATACTGACAACAAGACGGAGATTCGCTTCTGAAAGGCGCTTTCTCGCCTCTTCATCCCCTGCCTCAATTCGTTCAGCAAGCTCCTGCTCTTCTTCCGCAGACAAAAGAGGAACTTTGCCGATTTCCTTCAGGTACATACGTACCGGGTCTTCCATACTGATGCCTTCCGGTACGGACAGATCAATTTCCGGTACAGTCTCCGCTTCCTCACTGTCCAGAAAATCTTCTTCCATATCGGCATCATCTATTTTCGCCAAATCCACATGGGCTTTATCCATGGCATCATAGATTTGTTCTGTCTGTTCTTCTGTCAGATCAATATCCGAAAAATAGTTAAGGACTTCCTGAAAAGCCATACTTTCTTTTCGCTCGCGGCTGGAGGCTACCAGCTCTTTTAAACGTTCTTCAAATGTCATCTTTTCGCCCATATTCATCCTCCTGGCAATCTGTCTATATTCTTTCCACACTAAAGAGAAATATGCAAATTCTGTAAATCGGATTTCATCCGGATAATTTTCTGCAATTCAGCCAGGTCCTGTGTCCGTCGGCTCAGTTCATCCAAATGGTATCGCTTAATCCGCACAACGGTTTCCGTAAGTGCCTTTTCTCTGGCGTTCTTATCTTCGATACCGGCAATATTCGAATTGAAAATGCCGGCAACAAGTTTCTGTTCTTCTTTTTCCTGAAATAAATTAATAATCTGTCCCGGAACAATCTGTCCTGTCGTTTCAATCGCTTCATATACGGCCCGGCATACGGTCTGATATACCGGATGTACAAAATCTTCCCATCCAAGCCAAGGTTTTATTTTCTTAAACAGCGAAACATCATTCACCAGCCAGGTCAAAAGCAATTTCTGGGAAGCAAGCAAAGCTTCCGGATACTGAATACTTTCACTTTCCCTGCGGGCCACCGGACGTTCTTCCATATATACTTCCCGTTCAGGAAGGGTCAGGCCATAGCGATTGACAAGCTTTTGTAAATTTTCAAAAGAAATACTGTATTTACGCGCTATAGCTTCAATATAATTATTCCGCTCCAATTCCTGGTCAAAATTCAGGAGCCGTTTGGCCACTTCGTTGAAAAAGCGGGTCTTTCCATCCGGGTCTCCCAGATTATAGGAACGTTCCAGGATGGATACCTCAAACATAAAGCTGTTCTCCGCCTGTTCAATCCGTTCCTTAAAAGCCTCAACTCCAAGATTTTTTATAAACTCATCCGGATCCTTATAAGGATTCATATGAATGATTCTTATCCGCAATCCTGCAGAACGCAGAATAGGGATGGCCCGAAGTGCAGCCTTTACACCGGCTTCATCACTGTCGTAGGCCAAATGGACTTCTTCCGTATACCGTTTCAGAAGAATACCGTGCTGAAGAGTAAATGCTGTACCCAGAGAAGCCACCGCATTGGTAAAACCAGCCTGGTGCATAGCGATCACATCCATATAACCCTCACAGATGATCATAAAGGCTTCCCTGGAAGTCCGTGCAAAGTTCAATCCATAAAGATTCCGGCTTTTAACGAACAACAGTGTCTCCGGGGAATTCAAATACTTCGGCGTTCCATCGCCAAGCACACGGCCGCCGAAACCGATGACCTTATTATTCACATCCATGATCGGAAACATGACCCGGTTCCAAAACTTATCGTGAGCCCCGTATTTTTCATCAATCGTCATTAAACCCGAATCCTTTAAAATCTGATCATCATAACCTTTTCCCTTAAGGAACTGATAAAGGTCATCTCTATAAGGATTGGAAAATCCCAGTCCAAAATGAGCGATAGTTTCCATGGACAGACAGCGTTTTTCAAAGTAAGCCCGGGCATTGGCTCCGTTCTTACTTTTTAACTGATAATAAAAATACTGGGCTGTCATTTTATGTATATCCAAAAGGCGCTGCCGTTTGTTCTGAATCCGCTTCTGCTCTTCGGTGACTTCCACCTCCGGCAGTTTTATGCCGGCACGCTCAGCCAGATATTTTACAGCTTCCACAAAGGTATAATTTTCATACTCCATTACAAATGTAAATACATTGCCTCCGGCTCCACAGCCGAAACAATAATACATCTGTTTATCTCTGCTCACCGAAAAGGACGGTGATTTTTCATTATGGAAGGGGCAGAGTCCAAAAAAAGAACTGCCCTTCTTCGTCAGTTTAATGTAATTTCCAATCAGGTCCACCACGTCATTACGTGAACGAACCTCTTCTATAACATCGTCGGAATAAAACATTCAGACCACCTTCCACACAAAAGGTACATACAGATTTTCATAAACGTTAATTGAATATTGATCTGTCATACCCGCAATATAATCACACACCACTGACTCCATCCTCTCGCCGCGATCGGTAACAAGCCGTACATATTCCTCCGGAAGCTCATGAAAATTTTTCATAAAATGATCATAGAGAGCCTCCAGCATATTCTGTGCTTTTTTCTCCTGTCCTTTGGCAATAGGATTCGTATATACATTTTCAAACATATAGCTTCTTAACCCAAGCATAGCCTTTTCAATCTCATCTGCCATGCGGATATCCGGCTGTTCCATACTCTCATTAATAACACTGTGTACAAGAGAGTTCAGACGCTGCTTCGGAGAATGTCCGAGGATATCCGTATAAGTCTTCGGCAAATCCGCTTCACTGATAATATGCGCCCGAATCGCATCATCGATATCATGGTTGATATAGGCAATTTTATCTGAGAAGCGAACGATCTTTCCCTCCATGGTCATCGGCATCCGTGATGTGGAATGGTTCATCATACCATCCCTGACTTCTTTTGTCAAATTTAAGCCCTGACAGTTTTTCTCAAGTAATTCCACCACCCGAACGCTCTGGTAATAATGTTTAAAGCCGTCCGGATGAAGCTCATTTAAAATATCTTCCCCCGCATGGCCAAAAGGTGTATGACCAAGATCATGGCCAAGGGCAATGGCTTCTGTCAAATCTTCATTCATTCGAAGGGCCCGGGCAATAGTCCTCGCGATTTGGGCTACTTCTAACGTGTGCGTCAACCGTGTCCGGTAATGGTCTCCGGCCGGAGCCAGAAAGACCTGTGTCTTGTGCTTCATCCTGCGAAATGACTTGGAATGAAGAATCCGGTCTCTGTCTCGCTGATACACGGGACGAATATCACACTGGGCTTCCTCCCTGTCCCGTCCAAGAGAATTCTGACTCAAAGAAGCATAGGGACTTAAATATTCTTTTTCCCATATTTCCTGTTTTTCCCGAATATTCATGAAAATCCCTCCTTATTATATATATTCGTCATCTAATCGAAAATTCCTTCCCGAAATATAGAAAAATCCTGAAAAATATGTTACACTCTGCCTATGTGTAATTTAATGGATAACGAAAAATTTCAACAAAACTTAATCGAATGGTACAAAAAAGAAGGCCGTGACCTGCCATGGCGCCACACGCACGACCCTTATTCGATCTGGGTCAGCGAGATTATGCTTCAGCAGACTCAGGTGGATACGGTAAAAGGTTATTATACCCGCTTTCTGGACACTCTGCCGGAT
>CATYEA010000142.1 GCA_958405355.1 uncultured Lachnospiraceae bacterium | reverse complement strand
AATACGATAACTTTACACCGGACGTGGAGGTTCTTGGTTCCAATGGCAGTGCTAAGCTTCTGGAGCGATATCTTTCTCTTATAAAAATATCGGATGAAGCTTTTGCCCAGTTGGTCGAATATTTTTCTGTGGTGGATGAGCCGACGGTCATTTTAATGTTCGGCGATCATCAGCCGGCCGACTGGGTCGTCTCACCGATTTATTCCATGAATGGCAACAATGATCAGAATTCCTGGTCCGAATCCGCGGAACGCTATCAGGTACCGTTTATCCTGTGGACGAATTATGATATTGATGAAGCGGCCATTGAGCAGGAAATCAGCTACGATTTTTCACAATACGGTACATTGAGTGTCAATTATTTGAGTACAACACTTTTTGAAGCGGCGGGATTGCCGATGAGTCCGTTTCAGTTGTATATGAAGGATATTATGAAAGATTTTCCGATAATGACAGCGAATATGTTTTTTGATGATCAAGGGACCTATTTTGGTGTAAATATGATTCAGTCATTGCCGGAAGAATTAAAAGATTATGCAATTTTAAATTATAATCATTTGTTTGATACGAAGCACAGAAATGATGAATGGTATGAATAGAGGTGATGAGGATGCGGTTTATCCATATGGCGGATATTCATCTTGGGGCAGTTCCGGATAAGGGGAAGCCATGGGCGCAGAAGCGTTCCGAAGAAATTGAATCCACATTTTACCGGCTGCTTAAAGAGGCCGGACGGCAGGGCGTGGATTTGGTATTGATCGCGGGAGATGTATTTCATCGTCCGCCGGTCAAACGGGAATTAAAGGAATTAAATTACCGTTTGGAATCCATGGCGCCGACCCAGGTCGTTTTGATGGCGGGAAATCATGACTACATGGGGGAAAGCTCTAATTACAGGGATTTTGAATGGGCGGATAATGTACACTTCTTCCGGCGGGAACAGATGGATGTTATCTACATAGAAACATTAAATACCTGGGTCTATGGCCTGAGCTATGAACATCGGGAGATTGGGAAACCGCTTTACGATCGGGTCCGTCCGCTGGATAAACCAGGATATCATATTCTTCTGGCCCATGGCGGTGATGAAAAACATATTCCAATCCAAAAAAGTGAGCTTTTGACGGCCGGATTTGATTATGTGGCTCTGGGGCATATTCATAAACCGGAAATCATTTCTGAACGAATGGCCTATGCGGGTGCTTTGGAGCCGATTGACCGGCTGGATATGGGTGCGCATGGATATGTCTATGGTGAGATCACAGGGCAGGGAACCAGGATTCAGTTTTGTCCGGCATCCTGCAGGGAATACAGGGAATTGATTCTGGAATCAGATACGGACATGACCAGCGGCGAGATGGAGCAGTGGCTTGAACAGCAGATTCATATTGAAGGCGAACGACATCTGTATAATGTGGTTTTAAAAGGCTACAGGGACACGGATATTACCTATGATCTGGACCGGATGTCACATATGGGAAATGTGGTTTCAATCAAAGACGAGACATTGCCCTGGTTTGATTTTGAAAGACTTTACAATGAGAATCCGGAAAACCTGATCGGGTTGTTTATAAAAAAGGTATATCAAATGCCAATGGATGAAAAACGCAGGGAACAGATTTTAAGCTATGGTCTTCAGGCTATGTATCATGGAAGGGACGGAAATGACAGATGATAATTGATACGTTGAATATTGCGCATTTTGGCCGTTTTCATCAGAAAAGTCTGCGTCTCTCGCCGGGAATCAATGTGGTTTACGGTGAAAACGAAGCGGGAAAATCCACGCTTCACCAGTTCATTCAGGCCATGCTGTTTGGCGTGGAACGTCTTCGTGGAAAAGCGTCGAAAAAAGACGAATATTCCAGATTTCAGCCCTGGGATCAGGGAAAAAATTACGAAGGTTCCATGGTCATCGAGCATCATGGAGAAATGTACCGCCTGACGCGGAATTTTTACAAGGAGGACGAATTCTTTCGGGTGGAGCAGCTTCGGACAGGGAAGGAAATGCAGCTTCCGGGCGATCAGATCGACAGCCTGATCGAAGGGATAAATCGGACAAATTTTAAGAACACGCTGAGTATTGGTCAGCTTGAAAGCCGGATTGATGCCCGGTTTGGCCTGACTCTGCAGACCTATATGGCAAATATCCAGCAGACGAAAAATCAGGACGTAGACTTGCAGCGGACACTGGATTATTTGAGAAAAGAAAAGAAGGCGCGATTGGACCGAAGCCCGGAACGGCAGCTTCAGGAATTAAAAAATCAGGCGGAGGTTTCTGAAACCGAAGCGGAGGAGCGGCGTCAGCTCCTGGAAAATATCCGGCAGCAGCAGGAGGAATTAAAAGAAATTCGGCAAAAACGCCAGTCCGAGCGGCTGGCCGGCAGGGAGAACCGTAAAAAGGAACAGCAGGAGCGGATGGAAGCAATCCGGCTGATTGAGGAAAATAATTATGTGGCATCCCAGTATCAGCAAAAGAAAGCTGCTTATGAAAAATTGAAACATGAAGCAGCAGAAGCGGATTTTGATGCGGTCAAAGAACAGTGGGATGCGGCAAATGAAGAGTATGACGATCTGTCAGACCGTTACGGTCAACTTATGGGACGAAATCTGGCGATTTTATTTTCTGTGATGATGTTCGGTTTAATACCGGTAATCGCTGTATTCTTTCTAAGAAGTCATTTGGCTGTTCGGATAGGTATTCTTTTGATATTCGTGGCGATTCTGGCAGCGACGGCGGTATTGCTTCAGGCCGGCCGGAAGCGGATGGGATTGAAGCTCAGCGAGAGTAAAGAAAATCTGGATGCGCTTCACGATGAAATGGAGCAGCATATGTTTGGCCGAGGCAGTAAAGAGATGCTGAGGCAGATGAAGGAAGAGCTGCGGGCGTTGAGAGAGCAGTATGAGCAGATACAGATTCCTTTGCAGCCATATCTCGAAAAATACGGGGACGACATTTCGCTGGATATGGAAGCCGAGGATGAGGATGTTTTGGAATCCCTGCGTGAGCGGGAGGAAAATCTCACCAAATCATTGGAACGGCTGCTTGTACGTAAAGAAGCGATGGAGCAAAAAGAGACGGAGCAGGAAGCCCTGTTGGCAGAGATTGAAGAACTTTCCAAAGAAGCGGCCGGGGAGCGGGAACAGGCAGAAATTATTGATGAATGTATTTCGATTATCCGGGATTTATCGGAAGAGATTCATTCGGATTTTGGTCCGGCTCTGAATCAGGAGGTTTCCAGAATGATTTGGGAACTTACCGGAGGTAAATATGAGCGGGTTATTGTGGACAATGAACTGAATCTTAAAGTAGATACGGATGGCCGTTTTGTGGAATGCAGTCAGCTCAGTACAGGAACACGGGAGCAGCTCTATCTGGCTTTGCGTCTGGCCATGGTGAAGTTACTGTTTCCGGCAGGAGATGTGCCGGTGATTTTTGATGACAGTTTTGTTTTTTACGATGACCGACGGCTTGCAAGAACACTGGCATGGATTGGTTCTCAGGGATTCGCGCAGGTGATTCTGTTTACTTGTCAGCATCGGGAAATGGATGCGCTTGAGCGTCTGGGAATTTCCTACACACCGATTTATATGGATTAAAAAAAGGGTATCCTCAAGTCGAAAAATGACTTTGAGGATACCCTTTTTTGATTTAAAGTTCGTGGTTGTTATATTTATTTAATAATTTGTGAATCTTTTCATTCGGGTCAAGTAATTCACTGATTGAATGATCATGATTCAGAGAATCAATCAGGAGTGCGATATACTTGCTCAGATCTACATTGACATAGTATGGTCTGGAAAGTAATTCTGGTGACTGATAGATACAGTTTGTTGTCAGAATTCTGCTGATTGTTCCTTCTTCATAAGCTTTGTCGAAGGCTTCCAGGCCATTGGTAAACAGGCCAAAGGTAGAAGCGACAAAAACACGGTTGGCTTTACGTTTTTTCAGCTCTCTGGCAGTATCCAGCATACTTTCACCGGAAGAAATCATATCGTCGATGATGAGTACGTCTTTACCTTCAACAGAAGAGCCGAGGAATTCGTGAGCAACAATCGGATTACGTCCATCGACAACACGGGAGTAATCACGGCGTTTATAGAACATACCCATATCGATACCAAGAACGTTAGCGTAATATACGGCACGAGTCATAGCTCCTTCATCCGGGCTGATGATCATCATATGTTCACTGTCCACAGTCAGGTCACTGACGGAATGGAACAGAGCTTTGATAAACTGGTAGTTCGGCTGAATGCTCTCAAAACCGCTCATTGGAATGGCATTCTGAACACGTGGGTCATGGGCATCAAAGGTAATGATGTTTTCTACGCCCATATTCATTAATTCCTGGAGTGCAAGTGCACAGTCCAGAGACTCACGGGCTGTACGTTTATGCTGACGGCTTTCATAGAGGAAAGGCATAATCACATTAATACGACGGGCTTTACCGGAAGCAGCGGCAATCAGACGTTTTAAATCGGAATAATGGTCATCCGGTGACATACGATTCACATGTCCGCATAATTTGTATTCAATGTTGTAGTTTGTGACATCAACGATTAAATATAAATCTTTGCCGCGGATAGATTCGTTGATTGTACCTTTGGCTTCACCGGAACCAAAGCGGGAACATTTGGCATCAATAATGTAAGTATCCTGCTTATAGTTCTCAAAAAGGATGTTAGTGCTGTTTGCACTTTCACGGTCATTACGCCAGGAAACAATGTAATCATTGACTTTTTTGCCAAGTTCCCAGCTGCTTTGAAGCGGGATGATTCCCAATTGACCTACAGGGATGGTTTCTTTGAAATCGATGTTGAGCTGACTCATGATTTACCTCCGTACTTTATAAGGATTGTTAGTAAGTTTGTATTTTATAACCAATAAAATATTATGGACTATCTATGACTTTATTGTCAAGAATTTTGTCGAAAGTCGTTGAAGAATGTTGTACTTAATAAAAAACATTAGTTTGATCTGGCAATCCTGATACGAATATCTTCTCCGAAGATAAGGAAAATATGATAATAACTGATGATTCGGGAAGAAATACGTTCACTGTAAATATCCTGAATTGCCTCTACCGGAAGATTTGTGGATATGATCGTCGATCTGCGATGCTCCTGTCGATGATTGAGACACAAAAACAGTTGGGAAACTGTGAAATTATTGATAGTTTCAGTACCTAAGTCATCGATGATCAGTGCGTCGCAGTTCATAATGGAATCAAACAGAGTATCTTCATAAAAACTTTCTTCGCCATCTTCTGTATTTCCAAAAGTGTGGGCCTCAAAAGCCTCAATCAAGTCAAAGGCCGTCATGTAAAGAACCGAGCGGGAAGCTTTGAGCAGTTCATTGGCAATACAATGGGTCAGAAAGCTTTTGCCGACGCCGGTGTTTCCTGTAATGAAAAGGTTTGAAAACTGACTGTCAAAATTCTGGATATAAGACTGACATCTGGAGACAATGGTTTTCATGTTGTCGGCCGGGCTGATACCAAAGCG
>CATYEA010000141.1 GCA_958405355.1 uncultured Lachnospiraceae bacterium | reverse complement strand
AGTCTATATGGTCAAATGTAGCAATCATATTTTCCCTGGTCGCATCTCCATAACCATCCAGACTAAATGTCTCTTCTTCATCGCCCAATTCGTATCCTAATTTCATCATATAATTAACAACTTGGAATCTTGATAAATTTGCTATATGCCTCCACTCACCATTTTCATACCGATAAACCATTTTCCCTGAAATCTTATTGCCAAGATAATTTCCTTTAGAATCATAGAGAATAGCTCCATTATATTTATTACCTTGATTCTTTACATACTGATTAAAAATAGCCACTGCAATATTGGTGTCCGTATCAAACCATATGCTAAAATGAGCGCTATCCTTTGCATATTCAGGACAAAACCTATCGTCTATCCTTAAATATCTCCAGTCTAAACGAATTGAAAAAGTCTTTTCAAAGGCTGCACAGCTTTCGCGTACCAATTTTTTATTCTTCATTCCATCTCTATAAATTTTGTCATTTTGTACTACCTCTGTTAAAAAATCAAAAATTCCCATTTTCTCCCCTTCCTCTCACAACCATTTTATAATTATTATACTTCATTATTCGCGTTTTTTCAACCCAATAGTAATTATTAAAAATTACTATTAGTAAGTTGTTTGTCATTAATCAAATTATTAGAATACTAGTATGTAATACTATCTATTCGTTAATATTAATTGTCAGGAGGTGTTTTCATGAAAAAAGACATAAACATACAAATTGGCCAACGTGTACGCACAGCTCGTGAAAATGCCCACCTATCTCGTGACGAGTTAGCCGAAAAACTTAACATTTCTACTTTATTTCTTGGATATATCGAATGCGGGCAAAAGGGAATGTCCTTGACCACATTACAAAATCTTAGCAAAATTCTTGGAGTATCAACAGACTATCTCATATTAGGAACTGATAGTTTAAATATCAGCAAACATAATATTCTAATTCTTTTAGACTCTGTAGATGATAAATATTTACCTGTATTGGAATCTCAACTTAGAAATATAATTAATTCTATTCACCAAATAGAAGAATTAAATAATCGTAATTCTAAAGCAGAAGTTAAAACATCAAGAAATAAATAAACTAAAATAGTGGAAGATATGACTCCTACAAATCACATCTTCCACTATACTTTATAAAGACAATAGTTAACGTCAAATTCCTCACTTTATTCATATTTTGATAATTTGCGTAAAGTAATAGATTCTTTGCAATTCAGGCAAAGATTTTGACGATTTCATAAGAAAACAATAGGCAGATTTTTGCTGTTTGCGAGCATAGCGTGTACAGAAATCAACTGTTTGAGCCTTTTAGGCGAGTTTTGATTTCTGTGCACGAATAAGTGGCGCAGCAAACAAGAAAATCAACGTGTTTTCATTGGAACGTCAAATAGCTTTGCCCGAATGCAAAATCTTTAATTAATCAAATTATCTCATATAAATAAAAAGAGCTTCTGCCAATAACATAAATCACATAGTCAGCCGACTGCCTTTATCCGTCTTGGTAACCACAATTTTCTGTTCAATC
Source organism: uncultured Lachnospiraceae bacterium (assembly GCA_958405355.1). Classification (GTDB taxonomy): domain Bacteria; phylum Bacillota; class Clostridia; order Lachnospirales; family Lachnospiraceae; genus Frisingicoccus. Next base: position 3,985 of record CATYEA010000141.1, on the reverse strand, counting down.
TGTTCTTTTAATTCGCTGACATGGGAAATAATCCCCACCAGCCGGTCACCTCCGGCCAATTCATTTAAAATGCGTATCGCCTGATTCCGGGCATTTTCATCCAGGCTTCCAAACCCTTCATCGATAAACAGTGTATCCACATGGATTTTCCCGGCCTCCTGCTGGATCACATCCGCCATTCCCAATGCCAGCGCCAGCGCAGCCATAAAGGATTCACCGCCAGAGAGGGTTTTCACATCCCGGATACTGTCATTAACCAGACTGTACACATCCAAATCCAATCCGGCCTCACCCTGACGTCCAAGATTTTCCAGACTGCGGCATTCTAAAAGAAACTGATGGCCGCTCATTCCAACCAGGCGCCGGTTGGCCGCATCAACCATCTGCTGAAAATAGCGCCGCTGCATATAAGTTTGGAAATCCATCCGGGCCATTCCGGCCATCTGACCATTGGCAATCCGGCTCAAATGCCGGACGCGGGCAAACTCTGCCTGCTCTTTACCATAATCCCTGAGCAGCCGGCTCAGCCGCTCATAAATTTTCCCATTGGTCTGACGTACCGCAAAAATATTCTTTTCCTGTTGGGACAGTTCTTCCCGTTTTATTTCAAGAATCTGCCGCTCGGTTTCTTCCGGCCATCCGGCCGCGTCTAAAAGGGCCCTGCACTTTTCCCTGGCCTGTACTTCTTCGTCCTCCGCCTGTTTTGCCATCTGCTGACGCTCACCATACTGCCCCTGTTTTAGCTGCAGCCTCCCTGTCCATGTTTCCAGATCTGCTTCGGCTTTTTCAAGAGCTTTTTTTAGCTGTTCCATTTCCTTTTTTAAACCGGAAAGATGCTGCTCAGCCTCAGCCCTGGAAGCAAAACTCATTTTTGATTTCATGGCTGCCAATCCTTCAGCTCTGCTCTTTTCTTCGGCCGATAAAGCCGCCTGCTGCTGTACAAGTTTTATATGTTCTGTGTGCAATGCTTCCTGCTCTTTTTCTAATTTCTTCAATCTTCCTGCATTTTCTTCAAAACGTTCACTCTCATTTTTTATCTTCTGCCATTGTCGTTTTGCCGTCTGCAGCGCCTGCTGGCTATCGCGTCCCATAGCAAATACGCCCTGCCAGAAGCTGCCGTTCTCAAATGATTTTTCCGGCTTCTCCATCAGATCGCCAGCAGCATGCAGAATTCCGCTTTTTAATGCGGCACCCTCTTCCGACAGTTTTTGACATTTGAGCCGTGCTTTCTCCACGGCCCTCTCCGCAGTTTCCCTGTCCGTTTTTGCCACATCGACCATACTTCGATCAACTATTTTTTCAGTGCAGCCCTCCAGGCAAGGTGCCGGATGATGCAGCGAACCGCAGACCGGGCAGGGTTCTCCCTTCATAAGCTGCTGAGCCATAAGCCCCGCCTGGGAGGCAATAAACTGTTCATAAAGCAGGTCGTGACGCCGGGACATTTTCTGATAATAAGAAACACTTTCTGTCGCATTTTTCTTCGCTGCCTCATCCTCCAAGACAAACTTCTCCCACAACGGCTTTTTATTCCAAAGCTGCTTTAATATCTCCATATTTTCGTGGCACTCTTTGAGCTTCTGCTCCGCCTGATTCAAATGAATACTGCTGTCTTTCAACCGCTCCTGCTCATCTTCAAGAGTTCCCCGAAGCTGTTTTATTTCCGCTTCCTTCTTCTCTGTCCGCTCTTTCTCCATCGTACAATTCTGCAGCATTTTTTCAAGCTGCCTTAAGGCCTCTTCCTCCTGGGCAAGCTTATCATATTCCGGCATTTCCCGGTTTAAAATCAGCCATTGTTCCTGCTTTTTAGGCCCTTCCTGTTCATATCTGGAACGCACTGCTTCCAAAGCCGTTCCGGCCGTTTGAACATTCTTGCGAATCTGTGGCAGCTCACTTTCCAACAATTTTGTTTCCTCTAAAATACGATTTCTTCGAATCTCTTTTTCATGAAATTCCTGTTCTGCCGCCAAAATCCGGTCCATTACATCCAGCGATGTCCGGAGTTCCTTCTCCCGATACTCCGCCTCCCCATTCATAACTTCCAATAATTCAAGAATAACCTGATTATCCACATCCGAAAAAACGCCCTTCTCCTTCCATTCTTCCTCATATTTGCTTTCCGGAAGGCATTGGACATTTTCAATCTCATGCTGGCAGGTTTTCCGCACATCCTCCAGCCCGCTATACAATTTCTTTTCCTGCTCGGCCAGGCTGTTCTGAATCTGCCAGTAAATCTTTGTAGGAAAAATCTGTGAGAAAATTTCTTTTCTATCTTTTGAACTGGCCAAAAGAAGCTTCATAAAATCTCCCTGGGAAATCATAGATACCTGACTGAATTGATTCATGTCCATTCCAATGATTTCCACTATTTTCTGCTCCGTCTCTTTCATTTTTCCCGGAAAAACTTTACCATCGGGCATTGTCAATTCCACTTTAGCACTTTCTTTTGTCAACGCATATTCTCCGGCTTTATTTTTTCTCCGGCTTCTCCGAAACCATGTCGGATTCCGCCGAATAGTGTATGTTTTTCCCATTTCACTAAAAGTAAATTCCACATAGGTTTCGTCCATATCGGAAGCATACTGACTTCGCATCATGTCCCCTTCTCTGCGCCGTCCGCTTGTCTGTCCATACAAAGCATAGGAAATACCGTCGAAAATCGTCGTTTTTCCGGCGCCCGTATCTCCGGTAATCAGAAAAAGCCCCTGTTTCATTTTTTCAAAATCCACACATTCCGTTCCTCCATAGGAACCAAAGGCGGAAAGTATTAATTTCAACGGTTTCATTCTTTATCCTCCGTCAGTTGATTCAAAGTTTTCTGAAGCAAAATTTCCTCCGCTTCTGTCAACGGCGTTCGGCTGACATCCTCATAAAATGCCCGAAAAGCCTCCAGTGGTGTTAAATTTTCAAGCCTTTCCAAAGTGATTTCCAGCCGTTTTCTTGTTCTTGCATTGTCTACTCGGATTTCCAAAAGATAGTCATAAACCTCCCGGAGCATTTCCTTCATACGATATGGCTCATTTTCATCGGTGAGAGTCACACTGATAAAATCATGGCGATTGGCTTCTGTAGCCCGTTCCAGAATCTCTTTCAATGTTCCCCGCTCTGTGCGGACATCCTGTCTCGCCTTTAATGGAATCTGTCGGATTTCAAGCGGCGTCCCCTTTTCGCCAAGCGTCACCATCGTAATAGATTTATGATGCCGCTCCTCGCTGACCGAATATTTTAACGGCGAACCGGCATAGCGAATCCATTCTTCCTTAATTTTCTGCGAACCATGTAAATGTCCCAGAGCCACATAATCAAAATTCTTTAACACAGAAATATCGATCCGGTCCAAGCCGCCGATGGACAATAACACCTGCTCCGAATCACAGGTCGCCGTCTCCCATCCTGAACTTTGATAAAACTGGTGGGACACAAGAATATTTCTCTCGGTGATATCCAGACTTTCCCGTTCAAGTACCGCCCGGACAGCCGTCTCATAATCCGGAATATCCCTGTCCGAAAACAACGGCCGCACGTAACCCGGCTTTGTAAAAGGAAGAAGATAGATGTTGACCAGGCCGAATGCATCCTTTAACACTACTTTTTTCAGATGCTCATCTTCACTCTGAGGCGGCATGACCGATATATAAATCTGATGCTTTTCCATAAAGCTGCTGGCATAGTTCAGCCGCTCCGGCGAATCGTGATTTCCGGCAATGATACAGATTGGAATGGCCGGGTCCAATGATGCCGCCCGATTTAAAAAATCATCAAATAAAGTATACGCCTCTCCCGACGGCATGGATTTATCAAATATATCTCCCGCAATCAGCAATACATCCGGGCGGTATTCTTCCATCTTTTCTATAATCTGATTCAGGATATCTTCCTGATTTTCTTTTAAGTTGTAATAATTTAACTGTTTTCCGATGTGTAAATCGGCAATATGGAATATTTTCAATTTGAACCTCCAAAACTCATACTTGCTTTATTTTACCAC
>CATYEA010000140.1 GCA_958405355.1 uncultured Lachnospiraceae bacterium | reverse complement strand
GATGGAGTTGCGCCAGTCCGAAACGCTCTGCATTTTCCACCATCATGACCGTGGCATTTGGCACATTGATCCCGACCTCAATGACTGTTGTCGATACAAGTACATGAATTTCCCGGCGGTGAAACCGTTCCATGATTTCATCTTTCTGAGCACCAGTCATTTTGCCGTGAAGATAATCTACTTTAATAGAAGGCGGCAAAATTTTTTTAATCTTTTCCGTATAATCCAGGACATTTTCCAAATCCATAAATTCGCTCTCTTCCACCATTGGACAAATAATGTAAACCTGGTGTCCCTCAGCTACCTGATTTTCGATAAAACGATAGGCTGCCGGACGGTATCCCGGATCAACCACACAATTTTTTATCGGTTTTCGTCTGGCCGGAAGCTCATCAATGATGGAAATATCCAAATCCCCGTAGAGAATAATAGCTAAAGTCCGCGGTATCGGTGTGGCGCTCATAACAAGAACATGGGGCAGGTTTCCTTTGCCGAACAGCCACTCTCTCTGATTGACTCCAAAACGATGCTGTTCATCCGTAATGACCATACCCAGGTCACGAAAATGTACTTTATCCTGAATGACGGCATGGGTGCCGATCAGGATATCAATCTCATGGTTTTCAAGTCCTTCATAAACTTCCCGCTTTTCCCTGACTTTCATTGAACCGGTCAATAGTCCGCAGCGAATCCGGATGCCCGAGTTTTTATAAAATCTCTCAAAGTCATGCTGAAAGCTCTCATAATGCTGCCTTGCAAGCACTTCTGTCGGAGCCATCAAACAGCCCTGATATCCGGCTTCCACAGCCGTCAGAAGAGCCAACTGGGCAATCACCGTTTTTCCGGAGCCCACATCGCCCTGCAGCAGGCGATTCATGACATGCTGCCCTGTATAATCTCCGGAAATCTCCTTCCATGCCCTCTGCTGTGCTTTGGTCAATGAATAATCCAGACTTAGAATAAATTCCTGAGCCCAGGCTGTACTTTCCGCCGGATGGATATTTTCCGAACGTTCCCTTGAAGCTTTCATCCGACGGATAGCCAATGCAAATAAAAAGAATTCGTCAAATCCAAGACGCCGTCGGGCCAGAATAAGAGAATCTCTATCCTTCGGATAATGAATATTCTGCAGGGCAAAATTATATTCAGACAAATGGAACTCCATTCGCAGCTCTTCAGGAAGATAATCTTCAAACAGCGTCTCTTCATCTAAAACCTGACGCACCAGTTTTCCAATCATTTTCTGATGTACACCCTCTGTCAGTGAATACACCGGCTGTATGGAAGAACGAACTTTCGTATAAGCCTCCGGTTCAAAAATTTCTGGCTGCTCCATCGTCCATTGTCCATTTTTATTCTTTACGACACCATAAAAAATATAAGTTTTACCCGAAATTATCTGTTTTTTTAAATAGGGCATCCGATACCAGATGAGCTGAAGTCTGGAATCGCCATCAATCAAAATTCCGGCTGTCTTTTCCACCCGGCCGCCGGGAATCCGCACCAGACTCCGATGAAGATAACCTTTAACAGCCAGACGTTTTCCTGGTGTGACCTCGCCTACATCCACTGGCTCATCGTAAGTCTGATAAGTCCTTGGATAATATTCGAGTAAATCTTCCACCGTAAAAATACCCAGCTTATTTAAATTTTTTTCAATCTTATCCCCGACGCCTTTCAGGGTTCGGATAGAATCTGTGATTTTCACCCCATCACCTCAATCGTATTCTAAAAAAAGAGAATGCCGCCTTTCGGAGACATTCCCCTTCAATGTTTTTCTTACTCTACAGAAAGTACATAGTAATAAATCGGCTGGCCGCCATTCTGAACTTCCACATCCACATCCGGATATTTTTCTTCAAGCTGACCGGCCAATGCTTCTGCATCTTCTTCTGAAACATCTTCGCCGTAGTAAATGCTGATCAATTCAGAATCTTCATCAACTAATGCATCAATTAATTCGAGCGTTGCTGAATCAATATCCTTTGTCACGGAAAGAATGCCTGAATCACCGATGCCCATAATATCACCTTCAGTAATTGTCTTATCATCAATCACCGTATCTCTGACCGCATAAGTTACCTGACCGGATTTTACCCGTTCCATTTCCTGAATCATATGCTCCGAATTTGCTTCGGCCGTCTCACCATCAATATAATTAACAACAGCTGTAATTCCCTGTGGTACCGTTTTGGAAGGAATGACGATCAGCTGCTTATCTTCAACAAGTGATTTTGCCTGTTCTGCAGCAAGAATGATATTTTTATTATTCGGCAGCACATAAATCGTATCCGCATTGACCTTGTCCACCGCATTCATAATATCTTCGGTACTCGGATTCATCGTCTGTCCGCCTTCGATAATGTAATCAACACCAAGCCCTTTAAAGATTTCATTCATGCCTTCACCGATGGATACAGCAAGAAAACCTACTTCTTTTCTAGGTGCGGAAGCCGCTTCTTCGGCCGCTTTTTGTTCGGCTGCCTTACGTTCCGCATCCTTAATAACTTTTTCATTGTGTTCTTCACGCATATTATCAATCTTCATACTGGTCAGTGAACCATAGGATAAACCTTTTTGGATAGCCAGACCAGGATCATTGGTATGTACGTGAACTTTGACGATATCCTCGTCATTGACACATACAATACTGTCACCAATGGAAGAAAGGAAAGATTTAAATTCATGTTCAGTTTCTTCTGTATAAGGCTTTTCCAGCATGACAATAAACTCAGTACAATAGCCAAATTTAATGTCGGCCGTATCGATATCACTGTCCGGAACGACAACTTTTACTGCCGGTTTGAAATCTTCGGACATATCCACTTCTTTACCGAGAAAACCGTCGTAAGCGCCTTTCAGCACCTCCATAAGTCCCTGGCCGCCCGAATCTACAACACCGGCCTGTTTTAATACAGGAAGCATCTCCGGTGTCTGGCTGAGGACATAGTCTCCATATTCCAGAACCTGGGCAATACCTTCCGCGAGGTCGTCCGTCTCTTCAAATACTTCGAGAGCCTTTGTGGACATTCCTTTGGCTACGGTCAGAATCGTACCTTCCTTTGGTTTCATAACGGCTTTATAAGCTGTTTCCGCAGCACGCTCCAGTGCAGAAGCGAGAACCTGTGCATCAATAACCTCAACTTCTTTGATTTCTTTTGAAAACCCACGGAAAAGCTGGGAAAGGATAACACCTGAATTTCCTCTGGCGCCTCTTAAGGCACCCTGGGAAATGGCTTTTGCCAGATTTTCCATCGTCGGTGTTTCAATTGCCTGAACCTCTCTGGCTGCAGACATGATTGTCATCGTCATATTTGTTCCTGTATCTCCGTCCGGGACAGGAAATACATTTAATTCATTAATCCATTCTTTTTTTGAATCTAAGCGCTGTGCTCCTGATAAGAACATTTTTTTCAGCATGTTCGCATCAATTGTATTCATAACCACCGTTGGTTCCTCCTTAATGTCAATCAATTACTCGAACGCCCTCGACAAAAATGTCGATCCGGCCAACTTCCATTCCAGTAAACTGCTCTACTTTGTATTTCACATTGTTCATTAAGTTATCTGCAACGGTTGCAATACTTACGCCGTAAGCAATGATCACATGGAAACGGATATTAATCTGATTATCATCATCGATGGTCACTTCTACGCCTTTTGTCAGGCTTTCTCTTTTAAGAAGTCTGGTAAGACCATCTTTCATGCTAATCATTCCCATGCCAACGATACCAAAACATTCGATGGCTGTCAAGCCAGCATATCTGGAAATAACATCTAGATCGATGGCAACTGTGCCACCCTCTTTATTTAAGTGCCCTTTCATAACGAGAACCTCCAATTCTATATTCATATGTTATATTATAACCGCTTTCCAAAAAAAAGAAAATATTTATTTTGACATTATTTATAAATCTTTGCTTGCATTTGTAGAAAATATCTGTTAAAATTGATTTGTTGTAAACCTGTAGGGTTAATATCATCTTTTAAGGAGGTGGCAGGCGATGGCAAAATGTGCAATTTGTGAAAAAGCAGCTCACTTTGGAATTAAAGTGTCTCATTCACATAGAAGAAGCAATAAAATGTGGAAATCTAACATTAAGAAAGTAAAGGTAAACGATAACGGAACACCAAAGAAGATGTACGTATGTACTTCCTGTTTACGGTCCGGTGCCGTTGAAAGAGCTTAATTTTAGAAGATTTGAAGGCAGCAAAATTTGCTGCCTTCTTTCTTTTTATTTATTGAATTTTAAAAATAAACTCTTCGTTTCCAAGTAAGATTCGATCGCCAGCCGTCAAAGACTTTTCCTGACCTTCTCTCAAAACAATACCGTTGACAAAGGTATGATTTGTAGATCCATTATCCTGAATCGTATATTCTCCGCCAAACTGACGAATCACTGCATGAACACGGCTGATCGCCGGATTATCACTGATGCATATCTCATTGCCTGCAGATTTGCCAATGTGAATCTCAGGACTTTCCAAAACGTAAACAGACTGATTTACCCTTCTAACAAGCACTCCCGATTTCCAATCCTCTTTCAAAGCTTCCGGTTCTGCTTTTGGCTCTGCTTCCGGTATTACTTCCTCTATTTCCGGTTCTGACGTTTTGTTTTCTTCTTCATCCGTCAAATTAAATTTCAGTGCATTCACACTTTCAGCCGCAGGAATACTTTCAAGCACGGACCGCAGGTCATTCAGCGCATCATCAATATCATCTTCTTCCTGTGGAGGAATCGGCTCGATCACCGGAACATCTACAGCGGATTCCGGCACTTCTTCCCGGACATCGTTTTTTATCTCTTCAGGGACTTCTTCATGTGCCTCTTCCGGTGATTCTTCCGGCATTTTCTCTTCGAAGTTCATATCCGGTTCCACATCATGTACCGGGACTGTCTCTACGACCGGTTCTCTGTTCAATTCTTCCTGAGTCTGCAAAAAATCGTAAAAATCTCTATAAGAAAATTGCCGATTCCGACTGATATAACGAATGGTATTTCCAAGCCATGTCATGTCATCCTCTTCACTGTAAACGACATTTACAAGCATTTCCTTTAAAAAGAGACGCAATGGCCGGGCCGGAATCACACCTTCTTTGGCAGGCACATAAATACAGGAAACTTCCTGACTTTCTTCATTATAAAAAATGCTGTTGATGCCAAGAAGAATGTGATTTGTATTCAAGCCATATTCCTCAGCCTCCATATAGGCTTTTGTCAGCGATTTCAGGAAGGTAATGGCCTCAGAACTTTCCACAATGCGGGACAAAAACTGTTTTAAGGTTATTCGATTTCCATAACCATAATATAATGTAAAGGCTTTACCATTTTCAAATTCACATTTCAAAAAGGACGGGCTGTCCAAATCCAGATAATTCTTGAAATCATCTTTGTTAATGTCGCTGATCGGTTCAACGACAATATATGCCTCATTATTATCATTAAAATTTATTTTTGATACACTCATACTCTCACCTTGTCTTTTGTCCTATTTTATTATTTGCAGCAGAAGAA
>CATYEA010000139.1 GCA_958405355.1 uncultured Lachnospiraceae bacterium | reverse complement strand
GAATAGATACCTGATGCTCCCCATCCGCCGTAGCATTTCTCGCCTCCAGCTTTACCAGATTTTTAATATTATGTATCTGCAATTCGGCAGAATCCTCAATCGTAATCACCCGCTCATCCTTCGGTACATAATCCATCAGTGCATTGAGCATGGTCGTTTTACCTGTGCCTGTACCTCCCGAAATGAAAATATTATATTTGGCCCGGACAATTTTTTCCAGGAAGGATGCTGCCTCTTCGGTCAATGTTCCCTGCCGGATGAGCCGTTCCATACTCATCGGTTCTTCCGGAAATTTCCGAATCGTAAGTATGGGCCCATTTAAAGCCACAGGTTTTAAAACCACATTGACCCGGGAACCGTCGGCAAGCCGGGCATCGACAATAGGCGATGCCTCATTGACCTGCCGGTTTGCCCCTGCTACGATCTGCTGAATCACATCTTCCAGCTTTTCAATGGATTCAAAGGATTTCTCCCAGCGATATATATGTCCGTATTTTTCATAAAAAATATTCCCTGCACCATTGACCATGATTTCTGTGATTTCCTTATCATCCACAAGTTCCTGCAATAAATCCAGCCTCCGGACGGAATTAAACAGCTCCTGCCGCATCATAAGTTTACGATATCCACTCAAGTAAACATCTCTGCCCGCTGAAACGATCAGTTCATCAATTTCCCCCAGAATATCCTCATCGCTCCATTCGCCGCCTGTTTCCAGAACTTTCAGCAATTCACTCTGTAATTTTTTCTTTAACAATTGATAGCTTTCCTTGCTCTCCATAAATTTCTCCCTTTATTCTTCGATCATTTTATCCATCAATTCGTCCATTCCCATATAGGCTGTCATCTTCGTAAATTCCTGTTTTCTAAAGTCTCCATACCCATCCTGCCCCCATTTCACATAAATGCAGTCGCACCACATAAAAAGTTCCATATACTCCGGCAACCGCTCAAATACAAGAATCGCCGTACCATACCTGCTCTTTCTCAAGGCTTCCGCATAAAAACCCCGCCATGCGTCTAAACTCACCTCCATGCGGTCATATATCGTTCGAAAGCCTCTTAAATAGTCCATATTATCCTCTGAATAAACCCAATCGCTGATTCGAGCCCTCCCCTCCTGCCTTTGCATTTGATAGTAAAACCATTCGCCAATACCCTTTTTCTCCGTATCTTCCGATAAAAATGTTGAAAATTCCGTTAATGATACTAAAAGCACTTCACCGGACGTTAAGCGCGTCTTCCCAATCTCCACCGCAAAACGCTCTGCCTCCGGCCCGCTGGCCGGGCCAAAAACTCCAATTACTTCTGTCTTTCCCGATACATCCTCGCCCAATATTTCAATCAGGTCTTCATATAATTTCTTTGCTGACTGATATTTCTTTATAGCGGGCCAGGTTCCCGGATTTTCTCTGTCATCTTCCAAAAAGATCACCTGACATCCAGCCGTCTGCAGGATATTTCCTTCAGAGATATCCAAACCTTCTTCACCGTGCGTTTCTGAAATATAATCCTCCAGTGCATTTCCCGATACTAAAAGTACCTCAGGTGTTTCATTCAGACATTTTTTCAGGTCCGTATAAGTCTGAACCTTCCACAGAAACCCCGGATACCGGTTCAGATAAGCAGAAAGTCTTTTTAGATACACCGGTTCAACATCACATATACACATCTTTCTGTAAATCATATGCTCCTCCCTGATCCCGGAGATGAAGCCTGTTTCATTTTTCAATTTTCTTAACTCATGGAAATTTTTATTCAGAACTGAATGGATAAACTAAGTATATAGCGTCCGATTATTTTTGTAAAGCCTCCGAAGCTCCCAATCCTTCGAAGGCTTTCCGGTTTTTTCGACGCAAAAGCAGGAATAAGATGGTTTTCAGATATTTTGTCCCATCGAATGCCGTCAACTTTTCTCCTTTGCCGGCGGCAGATGTCAATGAAAAATCTGCCAGAAACCGATTCCATAAAGAGCAAGGACACCTGGTATTCCAAGAACGGCAGCCACAGCAAAATTCAAAAAATTAATGCCCACCGGCACCAGGATTCCAAAACTCCCGAGAATTCCATTAGCCAGTCCGATGACAACCATCCCCAAAACGCCTCTGAAAATTCCTTCCAGTACGATCTTCCCCTGCTGTAAAACGAGACTTCCAATAAAAAAACAAGAGCTTATAATAATAATCGTCATTAATAGCTGGTTCTGTGTCATAACCCCACCACTTTGATTGATTATTAAATCATACGCTCTTGTTTTATATTTTATGCCTTTCTGGCTCTTTTCTTCGTTCCCTTTGCCGCAGCCTTACGCATATTGGCCTTTCTGGCTTTGCTTCCACGGGCAGCCCGTTTTTTCGGAGGAACATAGTCAAAACGGAAGGCCACCATACCGAAAGCCGGTAAATCATATTGTATGGAATCCTGCTGATAATCCCAGGCAATCGGCTCCGACGAAATCGGCTGTTCATTCAGCATATGGGCACCGCCGTACTCTCTCCGGTTGTTATTGAAAACTTCCGTATAAGTTCCAGGACACGGCACACCGGAACGGAAACCTTCGTAAACGACCGGCGAAAAGTTAAAATGGAACAACAGGCAATTTTTTCCGTCCTTCGTCATTCGACAGAAGGTGATCATGTTTCGCTCCGTATCGCCGCCATTAATCCACATGAAACCGGCTTTATCGTCATCCTGCTCATAAAGCGCCGGCTGGCTCCGATAAAAATGAAGCAAATCTCTATAATAATTATTCAGCTCGCGATGGGCTGGTTCATTATCCAGCAAAAACCAATCGATGCTTCGTTCCTCGCTCCACTCCCGAATCTGGGCAAAGTCCTGTCCCATAAACAGCAATTTCTTTCCCGGATGGGCCGTCATAAATCCATAGGCCACACGGAGATTTCCAAATTTATCTGCCATCTCACCCGGCATTTTGCCAATCATGGAGCCTTTCATATGTACGACCTCATCATGAGACAGTACAAGAATATATTTTTCACTATAGGCATATTCAAAGCTGAAGGTCAGCTTATGATGGTCATATTTTCGGAAATAAGGGTCAACTTTCATATATTCCAGGAAATCGTTCATCCATCCCATATTCCACTTATAGGTAAACCCAAGACCACCATTTTCCGGTGTTTCAGTGACCTTTGGCCAGGCTGTAGATTCCTCAGCGATCATCATGGCTCCAGGACAACGGCGATAAATAATAGAATTTAAATGCTTTAAAAATTCCACTGCTTCTTTATTCTCCCGGCCGCCTTCATCATTTGGCACCCACTGACCAGGCTGCCGTCCATAATCCAGGTAAAGCATGGAGGCCACCGCATCAACTCTCAGGCCGTCCACATGAAATTTTTCCAGCCAGAACAATGCATTCGCCACAAGGAAGTTGCTGACTTCCGGACGAAGATAATTAAAAATATAAGTTCCCCAGTCCGGATGCTCCCCCTTACGTGGGTCCGAATGTTCATATAATGCCATTCCGTCAAACCGGGCAAGACCATGTTCATCCTTCGGGAAATGGGCCGGAACCCAGTCCAGAATCACACCAATCCCCTGACTGTGCATGTAATCGATAAAATACATAAAATCTTCCGGCGTTCCATACCTGGACGTCGGAGCATAATATCCAGTCACCTGATATCCCCAGGAGGCATCCAGCGGATGTTCGGCAATACCGATCAGCTCCACATGGGTATATCCCATATAATTGACATATTCGGCCAGCTCTCTGGCCAGTTGACGATACCCGACAAATCCATGATTTGCCCCGTCAAAGCTCTTCTTCCACGATCCCAGATGGACTTCATAAACGGCCATCGGATGATTCGTCTCATGGGGCTTTTTCTTCTGCTCTTCCCAAACTTTATCTGTCCAGTGATAGTCCCGGATATCTGTGACAACCGAGGCATTTTCCGGCCGTACCTGGCACAGATTGCCATATGGGTCCGCCTTATAAAGAATCTCACCCTTCTGCGTCTTTATTGCATATTTGTACAGTTCACCTTTATCAACACCCGGTACGAAAAGGTCATAAATTCCCTCTCCTTCCACAGGCTCCATCGGATTTTTATCCACATTCCAGCCATTGAAATCACCAACAACAGAAACACTGGCGGCATTCGGTGCCCAGACTGCAAAATAGGTTCCCTGCTCACCATCCTCTTCGGCTAAATGAGCCCCTAATTTTTCATAAATCTCATAATGCCGTCCTGCTTTAAACAGGTAATTATCAAATCCTGTAATTCTGTGTTCCATATTAAACCCCTCATTTCACTTGATAAATTCGGCCTTCATGACCCCGCATAAAAATGCGCGCCCGTCCATTTTCTGCCGGAATAACTTCTCCCGACATTAAATCTTCCAGACAGCTTCCTGCTGTCGGCAATTGAATATCTGCTTCCGACGCCGAATCATCATTATTTAATGCCACCACACAGGCCTGCCCCTGCAGACGGCGGCTGTATATATACTGACGGTTGGTCAGCAATAATTCCACATACTCCCCATACATCAATTCTTTTTTTGATGAGCGAATCCGGGCCAGTTTCCGAATCCATCGGGTCAGCTCCGTTTCCTCCATCTCAGAGAGTTTTTGTTCCGGCCGAAGCGGTGCATCGCTGCCGCCTTCCTTCCGGCCATGAATTCCAAATTCCGAACCATAATAAATGGATGGAATTCCCTGTATTGTAAATAAAAACATATACACCGGAAATAAATCCGCTTCCACATCCAATTTATCAATAATCCGGTCTACATCGTGATTGTCCACAAAATTATACAGGACGCCATCCCTGCACAGACCATATTCGCCGAACAAACGACGCAGCGTGTGAGCCATCTCAAAATAATTATGACTGTTATGAGCAGAATAAATTCCCTTATGCAACTCATAATTTGTCACCGAATGAAGCGTTTCCGCATTCACCCACCGACTGTAATCGCCATGAATGACTTCACCCATCAGCCAGAAATCCTCTTTCAGGCTCTCCGTTTCACGTCGAAGCCGGCGCATAAAATCAAAATCCAGCACATCAGCACAGTCCAGACGTATGCCGTCAATATCAAAATTTTCAACCCAAAAACGAACCACAGCCATCAGTTCATCCGCCACCTGGGGATTCTTAAGATTCAGCCGAGGAAGTTCCGCATATCCCCGCCAGGACTCGTACCAAAACGGATCACCCATAGGGCTGGTACCATCAAAATTCACCTGGCAATACCAGTCTTTGCCCCAGGAATCCCATTTCTGCTCCTGAAGATTTTTAAAAGCTGCAAATTCCCTGCCGGTATGATTAAACACACCATCAACGATCACTTTAATGCCCTGCTCATGACACCTCTTTACCCAAAGACGAAATCCCTCATTGTTTCCAAGCCGGCCATCGACGCAGCGATAATCCCTTGTGTCATAGCCGTGGGTTGTCGATTCAAACAGCGGTCCGATGTAAACCGCATTACATCCAAGTTTTTTCATGTGAAAAATCCACTCTTCACCGACGGCAAAAAACGGCGTTTCGT
>CATYEA010000138.1 GCA_958405355.1 uncultured Lachnospiraceae bacterium | reverse complement strand
TGAAGATGCAGGAACTCTGGAAGATGTCTGCGAGCCTTATCTGCTTCAAAACGGATTTTTACAGCGGACACCAAGGGGAAGAATCGTGACACAGGCGGCCTATAGGCATCTGGGATTGCCTGCGGAAGAAAAGTAAAAGCTTTACGGACGATTTAGTCTTGTTTTTGTTTATGAGAGCGATTATAATAGGTATAGTGACTGCGGACTGGAGGGAAAAAGATGGCTGCAAAGAAAGATATACAGGTACTGATCGGCGGTAAGGTCTATACGCTGAGCGGCTATGAAAGTGAAGAATACTTGCAGAAAATTGCATTGTACATAAATAATAAGATGGAAGAGATGGACCAGATTCCAAATTATCGGCGTATGAGTATGGATATGCAGAAAACACTGCTTGAGTTAAATATGGCAGATGATTACCATAAGGCTAAGAAGCAGGTGGAGATGCTTGAAGCAGATATCGAAGAGAAAGATAAGACGGAATATGATTTAAAACATGAGCTTATTGGTGCTCAGATTCATCTGGAAGAGGCCGAGAAAGAAATTGACCGGCTGAAAAATGAGATTAATGATTTACAGAAGCAGATTGTGAAGCTGGAGACGAGAGCTTATCAGAAACAATAAGAACACTATCAGACGGGAAATATTGAATTTCCCGTCTTTCTGGTTTCATAGATGGGAAAACGGGAGAAATAAAAATGTTTTCAGATAAAGCGGGAAAAATTGAAATATTAGCGCCGGCTGGTTCTGTGGAAGGCATGAAAGCGGCCTTTCATGCCGGAGCAGATGCAGTATATATGGGCGGCAGCCGTTTTGGGGCCAGGGCTTATGCGGAGAATCCGGATGAGGAGGATTTGAAGCGGGCTATTGACTATGCTCATATCCATCAAAAAAAATTATATTTGACTCTGAATACTCTGATGAAAGACAGTGAACTGGAAGGGGAAGTTTATGATTTTCTTACTCCCTATTATAAAGAGGGACTGGATGCGGTGATCATAGAGGATTTTGGCCTGTTCTCCATGTTGAGACAGAACTTTTCAGACCTGCCGATCCATGCCAGTACCCAGATGACCATTACCGGTGTGGATATGGCCAGATGGCTGGAGAGTCAGGGGATGGAACGCATCGTATTATCCAGAGAACTTTCGGCCGATGAAATCCGAAGGATTCGACAAAGTACCGGGATGGAACTGGAAGTCTTTGTTCAGGGGGCTTTGTGCTACTGTTATTCCGGGCAGTGTCTTATGAGCAGTATGATCGGAGGACGCAGCGGTAATCGGGGACGATGCGCTCAGCCGTGTCGTCTGCCTTATCAGGCCGGAGATGACAAAAATGCCAGTTTCCTGCTCAGCCCGAAAGATATATGTACCTTACAGGATATTCCTGAACTGGTAGAGTGCGGTATAGATTCTTTTAAAATCGAAGGTCGGATGAAGAAGCCGGAATATGCGGCATTGACTGCCATGCTTTATCGTCATTATACAGACTTGTATCAGGAATGTGGCAAAGAAAAATTTCATGTTGATGCAAAGGATGTGGAACGACTGATGGATTTATATAACCGAGGTGGATTCTCCGGCGGTTATCTCCATCGGAATAATGGCGCCGATATGATATTTACGAAACGCCCGAATCACATGGGTGTGCCTGTCGGACAGATCAGTAAAAAAGGTGATATTTGTGCCTCTGTTGATTTGAAAAAAGGAGATGTCCTTGAAATCCGCGGCAGAGATGAAAAAGAAGCTGTTCAATGGACAGTGAGTCAGTCTGTGTCAAAGGGTAGTGTCTTTCGGCCGGAAATGGGCAGGAAGAGTCGCCTTGTACCGGGAATGACGGTTTTCAGAATGCGAAATCCTTCTTTAATTGATGAGCTTCATGAGAGTCATTTAAAGCAGGAATTGAAAGAAAATATTTATGGAAGATTAAGAGTTGTGAAAGATTCGCCTGTTATTCTGACCTTAAAATGGAAGGATATTTCGGTCACTCTGGAAGGGGAACGGGCAGAAGCGGCTAAAAATCAGCCCATGTCGGAAAAACAGCTTAAAAAACCGATTCAAAAAACGGGAAACACGCCTTTTGCTTTTGAAAAGCTGGAGGTGGAGACAGACGGTCTTTGTTATGTGCCGAATCAGCAGTTAAATGCTTTGCGGAGGGAAGCTCTTGAAGCCTTGGAAAAAGCTTGTCTTGAAAAATATATACGTCATGGCGTTGGAAAGACCGAAAGGGTGTCAACGTATGCGCTGGAACGGGAAATGCTGCAAGTCCAGGGAACGGTACCTCTGCATGTTATGCTGACTGGACCGGAAACGCTGAAACAAGGACGAATGATCACAGCACATGAAGAGGTCCGCAGGGTATATGTGGAGCTTCATGAGGCGATCCGTGAACAGTTTGATACGGTAAAAATTTTAAAGGCAGCCGGAAAAGAGATTTATTTTTCGCTGCCGGGAATTTTGAGGGAGAAAGATCGGGAGCGTTTGTTGCAATATATAGCAGATGCCAGGAATTTTGCAGATGGCTGGCTGGTCCGACAGATGGAAGCTTTTTTACTGGTGCGTTCAGTGCTGACGGATGCCAGGTTTGTTTTTGATTCCAGTGTTTATGGGATGAACCATTTTGCAAAGGAATTTCTGACGGGACTTGGTCAGGTTCAGCTTACGGCACCGGTGGAGCTGAATTATACAGAACTTAAAAAGCTTGGCTGCAGAGATATGGAGATGACTATTTACGGACATCAGCAGTTGATGATTTCTGCCCAATGCGTAAAAAAGACAAGGGAAGGTTGTACAAAGCGGCCGGAAATGTTACAATTAACAGACCGGCAGCATAAACATTTTTATGTCTATAATGAATGCGAATTCTGCTATAACAAGATATACAATGGACTTCCAACCATGCTGATGGATAAAAAGAAAGAGCTTTTGAGTCTTCATCCGGCGGCTTTTCGGCTGCATTTTACAATGGAGACGGAAGGGCAGATGGCTGCACTTCTGAAAAGTTTTCGGGAAATTTTCAGAGAGGAAGTACCGGAGAAAAATATCCTTAAAGATTTTACCCGGGGGCATTTTACCCGCGGGATAGAGTAGGGAGATGATGAATATATATGGTCAATGTTATTATTCATGTATCAAAATATATATTGGCGATTTTGGCGGCATCCTATGCGATGAAATGTTTTACTGTGTTCAGCGACCGTCATGAATATGACCGGGGAAGTGTTTATACGACACAGAATGTATTGATGTTCCTTATTCATTTCATTTGTTATCTGATTATTTATCTGATGACAAAAGATATGAAGATGCTTTATTTTTACGGGGCTCAATTTGTTCTGTTCATTGTGACACTGATTATTTACGGAACAGTTTATAAAAATGCTTCCCGATTGATTGTCAATAATATGTGTTATCTTTTAATGGTCGGCTTTGTCATATTGACCCGTCTGGACTTTGATATGGCGGTACGGCAGTTTATCATTGCGGTAGCTGCGGCCTGCGTCAGTCTGGTGATTCCTGCCTTTATGCTGCGGGTACGTATGGTGGATAAATGGGGAACCTTCCTTGGCGTTTTTGGTTTCCTGATGATTGCTTCTGTATTTGTTCTTGGTAGGAGCATGTACGGAGCGACAAACTGGATTTCCATCGGCGGTTTCAGCCTTCAGCCGTCAGAGTTGGCTAAAATAGTTTTTGTTTTCTTTGTGGCGGCCATGCTGGCCAGGGATACAAGTTTTAAACGCATTGTCATTACAACGGCGGTGGCGGCTGCTTATGTACTCATGCTTGTTGTTCAGAAGGACCTTGGTGCTGCTTTGATTTTCTTTGTGACATATCTGGTCATGCTCTATGTGGCGACACATCAATTGCGTTATATGCTGCTGGGGTTGGGCGCAGGTACAGGCGCGGCAGTTGTAGCTTATAAATTATTTGACCATGTAAAGACCCGTGTGGTGGCCTGGAGTGATCCATGGGGGAATTACAATGATGCTGGCTATCAGATTGCCCAGTCACTCTTTGCGATTGGTACTGGCGGATGGTTTGGTATGGGCCTCTTTAAAGGAAAGCCGGATACGATACCAGTCGTTGTCAGTGACTTTGTATTTTCGGCCATTGCGGAAGAAATGGGAGCTTTGTTTTCCATATGTTTGATTTTGGTATATTTCAGCTGCTTTTTGATGTTTATCAATATTTCGCTGCAATTGGTGAAACCGTTTTATAAACTGGTGGCTATGGGCTTGAGTACATCTTATGGTATTCAGTTGTTCCTGTGTATCGGTGGTGTCACAAAACTGATTCCCCATACCGGTGTTACGATGCCGTTGATCAGCTACGGCGGAAGCAGTGTATTATCGACGATTATAATCTTTGCAGTCATCCAGGGCCTTTACCTGCTGCGACAAAGAGAGGTGTATATCCTTGAAAAGAGACGAGATGAAAGAGACGAAGAAGAAGAGCGTCCGTAAAATAAATATTGACGATATGCCGAAGGAAAATACGGTGAAGCATTCCGGCGGGAATGATAAGAACTCCATGGGTGAAACGAAAATATTTTCGGACCTGCCTTTAAATGATGGAGAGGATTTTGAATTTCATCCGGATTTTGATGAATTTGGCTTTTTTGAAGATGAGATTATACGAGAACCGGAGAAGGAAGAGGATTTCTCAGAAGCACCGGAAAGACCGGAAGATACACGTGAATTTGTGGAAGAAACAGAAGAGGTTCCAGGAAAGCGCCGGGTGAAAAAACTCCGGCTGACACCTGAGGAAATTCAGGAGCGAAAAGAAGTTCGCAAGAAACGTCGAAGCCAGAATCCTGAAATCCTGGCTGTGACCTATGTGTTTGCTGCACTGTTTGTTTTGATGATCGGTTACTTTGTTTACTTTAATGCCTTCGTCAGTAAAAATGTGATCAACAGCGCCTACAATGTGCGAATTAATTCTTTTGCAGATACGGTTGTCCGGGGAAATATTGTTTCCAGTGACGGAACAGTTCTTGCGGAAACACTGGTTGATGAAAATGGAAATGAAACCCGATATTATCCGATGGGCCGTATATTTGCCCATGCGGTGGGAACTTCGGAAATTAATCAGTCGGGTATCGAATTATCACAGAATTTTTATATGCTTCAGTCGAATGGAAATCCGATTTTAAATGCGCTTCAGGATATCCGTGGTGAGAAAAACCAGGGAGATCAGATTGTTTCCACGTTGAATGCGAAATTGCAGGAAGTGGCTTATAATGCTCTTGGCTATAATGACGGGGCGGTGATTGCCATTGAACCGGCGACGGGAAGAGTCCTGGTGATGGTATCAAAACCGGATTTTGATCCGAATACACTGTTGACAGATTATGAGAGTATTGTTGCTGAAGAAGGTAATGACAGCCTTTTAAACAAAACGACTTTTGGACTTTTTGTTCCAGGTTCTATTTTTAAGACGTTGACATCCCTGGCGTATATTCGCTCCGGGGCGGATTATAATTCATATTATTATACATGTGAAGGGCAGATCAATTTGGGTGGTGAAGAATATATTACTTGTTTTGATCAAACAG
>CATYEA010000137.1 GCA_958405355.1 uncultured Lachnospiraceae bacterium | reverse complement strand
CAGGGGCAAAACCATCTTCCTGCTTTGCCCCTGAATAAAACAACTATTTTTCTCCAAATAACTCAAAATAAAATATGTACTGCTGCATGATTCCCCGCACATCCTTATACCGCCGATTTGGAAATCCCCTTTTATAATGTGCGTTCATGGCCTGAATCATATGGGTATCCATCGGGAATGCCTGCAGATGATGAAGAGCAAAGAGACAGATGCAATCCGCCACCTTCTCACCCACACCAAACAATTTCAGCAGTTCTTCTCTGGCCTTTTTGTAGGACATTTGCCGCACCGCCTCCAAATCAATTTCTCCAGAAACAACGCTTCGGGCTGCCCGAACTACATATTTACTGCGATAACCAAGATTGCAGGCTTTTAAAGCATCCTCATCCAGTCCGGCCAATGCCTCCGGCCTGGGAAAAGCATAATAAACTCTTCCATGATTATCTGTTTTCTCTTCACCATAAGCCTCACAGATATTTTGAATACACCTGCGAATTCTTACAATATTATTCTGCTGAGAGATCAAAAAGGTGACAATCATTTCCCATAAATCCTGTTTCAGAATCCGTATACCTGAACCAAAGGCCGCCGCATTCACCAGGTATTTATCTCTTGGGTTAATCCGGGCAATACATTCCCCGTAATCCCTTTCCAAATCAAAATATTCCTTCCAGAAGCTTTCAAAGGTTTCTTCGTCACAATCAAAGACACATTCTCTCCCACGCTGCCAGATTTCCAGATATTTATCCCCGGCAATCAAGCTGTATTTGACCGCCATTTCGCCTTCATCCTCCCGCTTCATGCGAAAGCACTGACCCGACAGGCAAATCTGCTCAAGACTAAAATTATCGATTTGTTTCCTAACCATCGGATGTATCACTCCATTTTCCTGCAATGATCTACCAGCGGCTGAATAAATGCCTTCGATGAATAATCATAAGAGTTCTGCACCATTTTATAAGCTTCACTTTCGCCTTCCTTTTTCTTCAGCATTTTCCGAAACGCAGCCATCATAAGTCTATCGCCTATCCCCATTTTTTCATAGGATAAACCACTTTGCATATAAAATACCTGAACCTGGTTCCATTCTTCATCCGTAAAATTTTGTTTCAAAGCTTCTTCCACTGCCGGCGCTTTTGCCGGCGTTGCCCCTGTTGCAAAAACAATTTTTGTTTTTCCTTCCAATTCAGGCCATCTTGATTTAAACCATGCCAGACCGCCAATCTGCCCTGCATGAAATCCGCCGCCATAAATAATCGTATCATAGTCTTTCCAGGGAATGCTATTGCGCTTCTCATAAGAAACCCGGTCGCCATTCAATGCCTCACAAATCCACCGGGCATACTGCTCTGTAAATCCTGTTTTACTTTTATATATAACCAATACCCTATTTTTCATCCCTCTTACGCCTCCAACGCCTGCTTTAAAAATGCCTGATAGGCAATTTCCAATTGGGCCAATATTTCATCCATCGAAATTCCGGGTGTTGCAGTCGCAAGAATAGTTCCAATCCCCACCGTATAAATCAACATATTCATATGAAGCATTTTCGCCTTTTCCATACTGATATTCAAGCCTTCAGCAATATATCCTGCTACCTCAGAATTTGTTTCTGACTGGTACAAATCCTCCAGAGAAGAAATTGCATCCCTTTTATGTAAAACAAACATTTGAAAAATATTGGGCTCGTCCTTTGACAGTTTTATATAGGCATGTCCCGTACTTCTGAAAAAATCCTCCGGATTAATATTCGCAGACAAATATTCCTTCATAAATTGTTCGGTCCGCCGCATAACATCCTGACGAAGCCCATCCATGTTCTTACAATAACTATAAATCGGCTGAACAGAGCATCCTAATTTTTCCGCAATATTCTTGACCATCACCGCATCCATACCGCCGCTTCGCGCCAACTCAAAAGCAGCTTCTACGACCATTTCTTTCGTTATTTTCTGTTTTGGCATTATTTAATCCCCCAAAAATATAATCGAGTTATATAAATCATTTATATAACTCGATTATATTTCTTTCGCCGCTCTATGTCAATAAAATTTTAACCGACATTCAATTCCTTCATAATGATTCTTTCCCTCATTGGCTTCATAAGGTATATCTTTACAATATCGGAATCCCAATTTTTCCATCACTTTACCGGACGCTGGATTCTCCTTTGCATATCTTCCCACCAATTCTTCAAGCTTTAAAATATTTCTCCCATAATTTATAATTTCCTTCATCGTCTCCGTGGCATATCCCTGGCCCCAGTACTTACGGCCAAAATTGTATCCCACCTCAAACATTTGATATTCCTCTTCAAAATAAATAAGTCCGGTTCCGATTAATTCATTGGAACTTTTAAGAATCACTGCCCAGCGAAACCATTTGTCCGAAGGTATCTGTCCAATCTCAAAATCTATCCATTCCTTCGTTTTTTCAATATCATCATGACTGCACCAGAACATATACTTTGCCACCTCCGGGTCGCTCTCCCAGCATTCAAATACATTACGGACATCATCTTTACAAAATGGCCTTAATAACAATCTCTTCGTTTCTAAAACCGGTGTATTCATCTCTTACTCTCCAATCCTTTTCAGCCATCCCGCCACACAAACCTGAACCAGAGATGCGGCCGCCGCTATATAAAATACATATTGAGGTCCCCAGACCTGCCAGATAATCCCGAGAACACCGGATAAAACCACAGCAATCACATGGTCAACACTGAGCCCAAAGGACAGATTTTCCATAACATCCGACGGGTCGTCCGCCAGCTGCTTCATTAAAAATGTATGTACCGTACTGAAATGGTCGGTAATATTAATTAACACATAGACAAGATAGGCCACAAATAAAGGAGCGCCAACCGTTCCGAAGGTTCCGCCTGCGATACCACCGGCCACCCAGCCTGAAAACACAAAAATAGCCGCAATGCCGCAGCCTTCCAGCACAAGCGCCTTTTTCACTCCATATTTATCCAAAAATCTTCCAATCAATGGTGCAAAAAGACTTCCGGCAAAATGGGCGGCAATGCCGAGCAGCGCCAGGGTGTCCGCACCCTTTGCCAGCAATTCAATAATAATCCATGGACCAAACACAATCCGCACCCGTTTCTGACAGCCATAGACGGCCGTCACCACATAATAGGGCAGATACTTTATCTTAAATGAATGTTTTTCTTTCTTTTCCGAGGTTTGTTTATGACGCTGCGGCACATTCAGCTCCGGACATTCCTTTTTCAGTTTCCAGATAAACCCTGCGCCCACGGCCGTGATGGCCAGAGCCAGGCAAAATGAAGGAATCACACCTTCCCCAAACCAGAAAAGACCGACACGAAAACCGATAAACACGGCCAGCGACGTCATCATCGATGAGAAAAGCATACGTCCTTTCAGTTTTCCCAGAAAGGTTCCTGTTTTCCCTTCCTGAGACAAATCAATGGCAATACTGTCCCTTAACGGCATCATCATATGTTCGCCAAGAGAACAGATAAACAAAAAGACCATCATCATGCCGTAGGATGGGGAAAGCAATCCCAAAACAAGCAGACCAAGGCAGGAAAATCCATGGAAACATTTCCCATACTGCCAAGAAGTGATATGACAACACCGCATAAAACGCCCGGCATTTCCCGGGGAATCTCTAAAAATCCCCTTTGCACCGAATCGACCTGATATACTTCTTTAAAGTAATTTGAAAAGACCGAAGAGCTTAACCCCTGGGCCACCGTCAGCAAAATAATCGCTGTTAAAAACAAACGTTTTGCTTTGTCTTTCGTCATAACACTTTCCCTCTTTTCATTAGAATCAATAAAATTTCAAATGGAATTCTGTACCATTTCCCAGCTCGCTTTTTACTTCAATCGTCCCGTTTTGCTGCATTACAATCTGACGAGCCAGGGCAAGGCCAATGCCTACGCTGTTTTCCGACGCATTTTTTCCTTTGTAAAAACGCTCAAAAATACGGCCAATTTCTTCCTTTTCAATACCTTCGCCATTGTCGCGAATATATAAATTCGTTGAAAAATTATTCTGCTCACCGGTGATTACGACCTGCCCGCCGTCCGCCGTATGTTCCAGACAATTTTTTATAATGTTGGAAATGGCTTCCACAGTCCAATGTTCATCACAAATCAAATGGATATTTGAATCCACCTCTACACAAAGTTCCACATTCCTAACATCCGCCATCAGTTCCAAAGGCTCTATGGCCTTTTCAACCAAACTGCTGATGCGTACATCTTCCTTTTTCAGCTTCAACATGTCCGCTTCCAACTGGGACAAAGTCAGAAGATTTCGCACCAGCCAGGTCATTCGGCTGACCTGCTGGTCAATCCGCCCGGCAAATTCTATCCGCTTTGCCTCCGGCAAATCCGGTTCTCTCAACAAATCCGCCATAATGGTAATCGAAGTCAGCGGTGTTTTTATCTGATGGGAAATATCCGACAGCATTTTTGAAAGATACTCCTTTTCCTTCACCGCCTGATTGGATTTTTCATCAAGAAGCATAACCAGTTTATAAATCTCACTTTGCAAAATACCGATCTGCCCTTCACTGTAGCTTTTCCATTCCGGCAGCTCTGGACCATCCTGAATCCGCATCAGATACATAATCAATTCTTCCAGTTGTTTTTCCCGTTTTCTTCGGTAAAAAATAAAAATAACAATCACCAGGAGAAGGGCCCCGCCAAGCAGGGCCGGAAAAATTATCTCCGTCATATGTTGAACCCTCCCCTATTTTTCCATTCGATATCCAATACCTCTCACCGTTTTAATGAGCTGACCTTCCGGACGGTCTCCCAGTTTTTTCCGAAGCCGCTTAATATAAACACTGAGAGTATTATCATTGACATAATCACCCACCGCGTCCCAAATATCATTTAAAATCTGCTGGCGGGTCAGTGTCTGTCCCCGGTGATTCAGAAAAATAAGCAAAAGTTTATACTCCATCGCCGTAAGAATAATTTCTTTATTTCCGCAATAAACCTTTCCTGCCTGCAGATTTACCTGATTGGCTCCGATGGAAATGAGACTCGTATCTGCCCGTCCGCTCTGCTCCGTGCGGCGCAGGATAGCCTTCATCCGCGCCATCAGTTCCCGGATTCGGAAGGGTTTCGTAATATAATCATCGGCTCCCTGTTCCAAAGCCATCACCGTATGAACCTCATCGTCACAGGCCGTGAGAAATAAAATCGGCACCTGACTGTTTTTCCGAATTTCCCGGCAGACAACATATCCGTCTCCATCGGGCAGCATCACATCCAGCAGGCAAAAATCCCACATGCTGCCTGACTGAATCAAATCCAATGCCGCCTTCTGAGTAGCCGCTGTCACCACTTCATATCCTTCCTGACGCAGGGAATACTGTAAACCTTCTGAAATTATAGCATCATCTTCGACGAGTAAAACTTTCATAAATTTATCCTCTTTCCTCCCGGATATCTTCCAGTATATTGCCTTTACCCATCCGTGTAAAGCAGCTCTGTGTCAATGCCACAATAATTACTGCCGTCATTACCGCGGCCGCCAGATAAATGGTCCATGGAAATAGAATCCGGACATGTCC
>CATYEA010000136.1 GCA_958405355.1 uncultured Lachnospiraceae bacterium | reverse complement strand
TCCATGAGCCAGGCCGCACCTTTATCCACCAGGCAGGCCAAAGCCGTATAAGTGTTGGACCTGGAAATGCCTGTGCGTTTTGCCACTTCATAGCCGGTAAGCGCGCCATCAGACAGAAGGGTTAAATAAATTGTTGATTCCTGCCGTGTCAGCCCAAAACACATCAGCGCATCGTTTAAATCCATCCTATCACTCCATATTAGTATTTCTTTACAGGAACACTATAGTATAATATACAATAATTGTCAATATACTTATACAAAAAAAGCATCCTCCGTTTTATCAGAGAATGCTTTTCATTTTACATCTATTCAATTACAGAATTTTATGAATCCAGCCTTCCGGCGCTTCGATGGTTCCCATCTGGATGCCGGTCAATGTATCATACAATTTCTTTGTAATCGGTCCCATTTCGTCCATGCCGCTTGGGAAGCAGATATCCTTGCCGTGATCTACGATCTTTCCTACCGGAGAGATAACAGCGGCTGTACCGCAAAGACCACATTCCGCAAATTCACTTAACTCGGACAGTTTCACTTTTCTCTGGGTAACTTTCAATCCGAGATAATGTTCAGCAACATATACGAGGGAACGTCTTGTAATCGATGGAAGAATAGAATCAGACTGTGGTGTTACAATATCTCCTTCTTTTGTAACAAAGAGGAAGTTTGCACCGCCTGTCTCTTCAACATAAGTACGTGTTCCAGGATCAAGGAAAAGATTCTCATCAAAACCATTGGCGTGAGCTGTCACATTCGCATGTAAACTCATCGCATAGTTTAATCCGGCTTTAATATGACCGGTTCCGTGAGGTGCGGCACGGTCAAAATCACTGACACATAAAGTAATCGGTTTTGCGCCTTCTTTAAAATATGGACCTACCGGTGTACAGAACAGACGGAACTGATATTCCTCTGCCGGTTTAACACCAATAACCGGACTTGAAGCATACATATAAGGTCTTAAATATAATGTTGCACCGCTTCCGTAAGGAGGCACCCATGCTGCATTGGCCTGTACAACTTTTTCAACGGCCTCAATAAATCTTTCCTTAGGAAATGGCGGCATCTCCATACGTTTTGCAGAATCGATCATACGCTCCGCATTTAAATCCGGACGGAAAGTAACGATGCTTCCATCGGCTGTCGTATAAGCCTTTAAACCTTCGAAAACTTCCTGACAATACTGGAGAATACCAGCACATTCATTAAGCACGAGTGTTGCATCTCCGGTCATGTAACCTTCCTGCCACTGACCGTCTTTAAAATCAGCAACATACCTCTGATCCGTCGTATGGTAAGCGAACCCTATATTTCCCCAGTCCATATCTTTCTTTTCCATAACAATTCCTCCATTCGTCGTATATATTCGTCATTGAACCAATTATAGTCTCATTAATCCATAAAATCAACAATTTCTTTCAATTTTGACCTACGAACATACATTTTAAAACAATATTCCAGATCAAAATAGGTCTTTTCTTCACTATCGGCCGCTACAACAAAGTCGTCCATTTCGTCCAGATTCGGAAACCATGTATCCGCCTGATAAGCATAATCCATCACTGTCACATGGGCCACATCGCAATAAGGCAGCATCTGTTCATAAATGCTTGCCCCGCCGATGACATAAATGTTTTCCGATTTGAAATCCTTTAAATACTCCAGAGCCTCTTCCACACTGTGGACAACAACTGCTCCCGGAACTTCATAGTCTTTCTGACGTGTAATGACCACATTGGTCCGGTTTTTCAAAGGCCGTCCATTCGGAAAGCTTTCCAGGGTCTTTCGGCCCATAACGACCACATTTCCCGTCGTCGTCTCCCGGAAAAACTTCATATCCTCCGGAATACTGTTCAACAGCTTATTCTGATAACCGATGGCCCAGTTCTTATCCACTGCTACGATAATATTCATCTTCCGTTCCTCCTAAACCGCTACCGGGATATTTTTAATCTGCGGTCCGGTCTGATAATTATCCAGCCGCACATCATCCGTCGTAAAATCATAGAAATTTTTGATTTCCGGGTTAATCCAGAAATCCGGTGCCGGATAGGTCTCTCTGGAGATCAGTTCCTTCACCAATGGGATATGACGGTCATAAATATGAGCATCAGCAATGACATGGACCAACTCTCCCGCCTTCAGACCGCTGACCTGGGCGATCATATGAAGAAGCACCGCATACTGGACCACATTCCAGTTATTGGCTGTTAAAATATCCTGGGAACGCTGATTTAACACCGCATTTAACTTATCATCGGTTACATTAAAGGTCATACTATAAGCGCATGGATAAAGATTCATTTCATGCAGATCCTGATGCACATAAATATTTGTCATAATCCGGCGGCTGTAAGGATTCTCTTTTAAATCAAAGAGTACACGGTCCACCTGATCCATCATTCCTTCTTTATATTGATGCTTTACCCCAAGCTGATAGCCATAGGCTTTACCGATAGATCCATTCTCATCGGCCCACTCATCCCAGATGTGGCTTTTCAATTCATGAATATTATTTGACTTTTTCTGCCAAATCCAAAGCATCTCATCCACAGCGCTCTTAAAGGCTGTCCGCCGCAGTGTCAGGGCTGGAAATTCTTTGGATAAATCATATCGATTGACCACACCAAACCGCTTAATGGTATAGGCATAGCTTCCGTCCTCCCACTTTGGGCGAACCTTTTCCCCCTCCGTGCTATATCCGTGGTCCAAAATATCCTGACACATATCTATAAATAATTTATCTGCGTAACTCATGATTTTCCCCTTTCTCATCCCTTTGTTTTCACTCTGTATCATGAAAAACTTCTCAGATGAAGTGTATCATATCCGACCGATATTCGTCAAACCTTATAATTCTGGCTTCATATTTTTTATTACCCAAACTAATAAATATATGATAGAATACTAATATATCTTAAAATTTTAAGAACGGAGTAATACTATGAACGAACAATTATCAACGATTATGTCTGAATACTACCAGAACATTGACATTTATAAAAAGCTTTCACATGATGTAAATGACATAATCAACACCCTGCTGGAAGTCAATCATATCAAGATTTCCAACATGGCCATCCGAATCAAATCGGAAGAAGCGCTTCGAAATAAAGTTATGTATAAAAATAAATATTCGCATCTGGATGAAATTACAGATGTTCTCGGAGTCCGAATCATTACACTTTTTGAAAATGATGTGGATACCATTCTGGACCTCCTGGAGAAAACCTTTGAAATCTGCGAGATTGTGGACAAGCGTAAAAAAGAACGGAGCAGCCGTATTGAGTTTGGATATAATTCGCTCCATGTGGTCGTTAAATTTACCGATAACCGCTGTGAACTGGTTGAATATCAAAAATTCCAGGATATCCGTTTTGAAATCCAGATTCGTACTGTCCTTCAGCATGCCTGGGCCGAAGTGGAACACGGACTGGGCTATAAATCTTTTTATGAACCTCCGATGAGTGTCAAACGCAAACTAAACCGTCTGGCTGCCACTCTTGAAATTCTTGACGAAGAATTTGAAAATATCCGCTATGACATCGCCTTATATAACAAGAGCTTTGACAAAGTTGAAAAAATATTGAAAACAGATATCAACAAGGATTCCCTCATTGCCTATGTCAATAACAGTGAATTTTTGAACCAGCTTGTGGAACGGATTGCCAAAGAACAAAACTATGAAATCATCAAGGACCCAAGCTTTATCAGCCACCAGAAACTGACGACCAAACTGACCATGTATGGCTATCAATATATCCATGAACTGGATGCGGATATCCATCGATATGAAAAGACCATCTATCATATTGGCCACGAGATGTGCAACCGTATTTATCATGATAATACCTGTATCAATCTCTACAGTTGTATCATGTGGTTTACCTTTATTCCGGTCATTAAAAATCTGATTTCCGGCATGGATTCTACCAATGATGATGTTCTCGAAGACGTTATTTTTGAAACCTTTAAAAAGAACAACAGCTCTATTTTCGAAGTATTTAACCAGAAGACTGTACCTGAAACACTTTGATCCGTTTCCTCTATACAATGACGCAAAAAGCATGAGATGATATAAAAAGCCTGATACGAAGCATTTTACCAGCTCCGATATCAGGCTTTTTCAAATATCTGTTAAATTTCAAATAGGATGGATTCCTTGCTTAGAACTCCAATTGGGCATAGACATCTTTTGGCACATAGGCCCTCACGAAAATACCGTCAGCCCGGTATTCTTCCTCGAGAAGCTGCCCATACTTCCGAATCACAGCAATATCTCCGGCACGGCTGTACTCAAACACCCTCTCGATAAGCATCTTACTCTGACGTAAAATTTCCTCTAAAGCTTCTTTGACTTCATCCAGTCCAATGTCTTTTTTGGCAGAAATCCTTAATGTCTTTTCCGCACGAAAATCCTTCATCACCGCATCCGCATCTTCCAGACAATCCATCTTATTAAACAGGGTAATGACCGGTTTATCGCCGACTTCCAACTGATTTAAAGTATCGTAGACAACGTGCATATGGATATCCATCTGGGGGTTGGACGCATCCACCACATGAAGAATAATATCCGCATATTTTGCCTCCTCCAGCGTGCTCCGAAAGGCCTGGATCAAATGATGGGGAAGTTTTCGGATAAATCCGACCGTATCCGTCAAAAGCACTTCCTGTCCGCTGTCCAGTTTTAGATTCCGGGTCGTAGGGTCCAGCGTTGCGAACAATTTATCTTCTTCAAGCACATTGGCTCCTGTCAACTGATTGAGCAATGTGGATTTGCCCGCATTAGTATAGCCCACGATGGCTACCACCGGCACCGGGTTTTTGCTCCGCTGCTGCCTTGCGACTTCCCGATGACGTTTCACCGCTTCCAACTCCTGTTTCAATTGGGAAATGCGGTCACGAATGAGTCTTCGGTCTACTTCCAGCTTCTTTTCACCCGGACCTCTCGTACCGATACCGCCGCCCAAACGGGATAAAGATCGTCCAAGTCCGGTCAGACGTGTAGAACGGTAACGAAGCTGAGCCAGTTCGACCTGAATCTTTCCTTCTCTGGTAGACGCCCGCTGGGCAAAGATATCCAAAATGATCAGCGTCCGGTCCATCACCTTCGTATCCAGCATATCCTGCAAATTTGCCAGCTGGGCCGGAGATAATTCATCATCACAGATAATCCCTGTTGCATCCTCTTCCCAAATTAATTCTTTTAACTCTTCAATCTTACCTTTACCAAGATAGGTTCCCGGATGGGGCGCTTCCCGATTCTGGATCAATTTTCCGACAGTCACAGCCCCGGCTGTTGCGGCCAACTCTGAAAGCTCATCCAGAGACTGTACCGTATCGTCCCCTTCCTGAAAGGAAACGCCCACCAGAATGACCCGTTCCGTCAATTTTTTTGTTTCATATATCTCTGCCATGCTATTGCTCCTATCGCCGTTTCTATCGAATTCGTGTCTGAATGAACGTCTTTTCCCTCACAGCATCCGAATCATCCGAATATTTTTCAAGATATACATTAATATATTCCAGCGCTTTTTCCCAGTTACCAGCCCGCTCTGCCGCTGCAATCTGGTTTT
Source organism: uncultured Lachnospiraceae bacterium (assembly GCA_958405355.1). Lineage (GTDB taxonomy): Bacteria > Bacillota > Clostridia > Lachnospirales > Lachnospiraceae > Frisingicoccus. The sequence goes on along the minus strand of CATYEA010000136.1, from coordinate 26 downwards.
TAGAAACCGTCCGGTCCAGTAAGCGG
>CATYEA010000135.1 GCA_958405355.1 uncultured Lachnospiraceae bacterium | reverse complement strand
GTACAAGGCCTAATTCACCGACACGAAGCGGCAGGTCTTTGTAGGAATGCGGCTCGGATTTATAAACAAGCATGCCGCCTGGGCAGTTCATTGGTTTTACAGCAAAATCTGCATCATCAATCACTGTTGTATACATATTATCTTTATAGTGATCCCAGTGACCGGAATTTTCCCACAGATGACGGCTTAAGATAATTGGTGTGGATACTTCCACATAACCGTTTTTGCGGTGAAGGTCTCTCCAGTAATCCAACAGAGTATTTTTAAGGACCATACCCTTTGGCAGGAAGAATGGGAAACCGGGCCCTTCTTCACGAATCATGAAAAGTCCAAGTTCTTTACCAAGTTTCCGGTGGTCACGCTTCTTTGCTTCTTCAATCCGTGCCAGATGTTCTTCCAAATCCGCTTTCTTTGTAAATGCTGTACCATAAATACGAGTCAGCATCTTATTCTTTTCGCTTCCACGCCAGTAAGCTCCAGCCAGACTTGTCAATTTAAAGGCTTTCACAGGTTTTGTTGTCATCAGATGAGGGCCTGCACAAAGGTCCACAAATTCACCCTGCTGATAAAAGCTGATTTCTGCATCTTCCGGTAAATCCTCAATCAATTCAACCTTATATGGTTCATCTTTCTCTTTAAAATAAGCAATAGCGTCATCTCTGCTCTTCGTAAACCGTGTAATCGGTAACGCTTCTTTAACAACCTTTTTCATTTCAGCTTCAATTTTAGTCAGATCATCCGCTGTCAGAGGTGTTTCACTGTCAATATCATAATAGAAACCGTCAGCAATAGATGGTCCAATAGCCAGCTTTGCGTCCGGATAGAGACGTTTCAATGCCTGGGCCATAATATGGGATGTCGTATGACGGAAAGCTGCTGCACCGCCCTCCGATTCAAATGTCAAAATATTTAATTCACTGTCACTGTCAATAACGGTACGTAAATCCACAACCTCACCGTTTAATTCACCGGCACAGGCCGCCCGTGCCAATCCTTCGGAAATATCCTTTGCAATGTCAATCACCGACATCGGCTGTGCATATTCTTTTACAGAGCCGTCCTTTAATGTTACTTTCATCTTGTTTTTCTCCCTTCATAAATTCTTTATTTAAAATTCAGACATTCATCTCAGGGCTTTTTATTCAATCTGTGAAAAACCTATTGAATAAAAAAGCCCCTTCCTATCATTTGTCTGATAGAAAGGGACGAGTTCTTCTCGCGGTTCCACCCTTTTTGTTTCATATGCCTTCGCATATGCAAAACCACTTCATTCGGATTGATAACGGAATCACCGGACTTGATTAGAGCCACTCCGAGGTAGTTTTCAGATATTTCCCAACAGGACCCTTCCAGCAACCGGTCCCTCTCTGTGATGTTTCATATCTTACTCGTCTCATCAACGCGTTGCTTTCATTATAAACACCCTGAAAAATCTTGTCAAGTATTTTAATACAGCCCATGTATCTCCGTATTCATAAAGGCAGAAAGGGCTTTATAAAGCATATAAATATCCAGCTTGGAAGTGGTCTCAAAGGTGGAGTGCATGCTTAAAACCGGCACACCGATATCGACCACATCGATATTACGGTTGGCAATACACCGGGCCAGTGTCCGTCCGCCGCCAAGGTCGATACGTCCGGTCTCGCCGCTCTGCCATAAGACTCCGGCACCGTCCAGAATACGACGAATTTCGACAAGATATTCGGCACCGGCATCATTGGTATCGGCCTTTCCGTTATAGCCATTATATTTCTGTATAATGGCGCCGTGATTTATGCGATTTACATTGTGGGCATCGAAACAATCCGCATAAGCCGGGTCAAAACCGCTGGACACATCGGCAGAAAGAGCCTGGGATTTACGCAGTACATCCCGAAGAGTCACGCCATCCATAGCGCACAAATCTTCTATAAAATAATCAATATAAGCAGAATCCATACCGGAAACACTGCCGTTTCCGACTTCCTCTTTATCTGCTAAAAGAACAATGGTCGTGTTTTCAGGCGCTTCCAGTTCTGTCAAAGCTACTACGGCCGGGTAGGCACAAATTTTATCATCCTGACCATAAGCTCCAATCATACTCCTGTCGAATCCGATATCCGAAGCCTTATACGCAGGAACGAAACAAATCTCCGCCGACAAAAAGTCTTCTTCTTCAATGCCATACTGTTCCGCAAGAATTTCCAATACTTTCTGTTTTGCCGGATCTGCCTTTATATCGTCAGCGGCCGGATAACTGCCGATAAGGATGTTCAGCATTTCCCCGGTAATGACCGTATCAATCGGCCCCGGATTCAAACCTTTTGCCAAATGCGGCAATAAATCTGTAATAACAAACTGAGGCTCGCCCGCTTTCTCACCGAGGGCAAAGTCCAGATGGGTTCCGTCTTTCAGGCTGACCCGGCCATGCATAGCCAGAGGTGTCGTCACCCACTGGTAACGACGAATAGAACCATAATAATGGGTTTTAAAATAAGCCATTTCTGCTTCTTCATATAATGGCGTTGTTTTCAAATCAACTCTCGGTGAATCGATATGGGATGCAATCAGATGCAAGCCATTTCGGACACCATGTTTTCCGATGACAGCCAGGATCAGCGCTTTGTTCTTTTCATTATAATAAACACGGCTTCCAGGTGCATAATCCGCTTTGGCATCAAAAGGAACAAAGCCCCTTGCCTTCACCATTTCAATGACATTACGGACGACTTCCCGCTCGCACTTTGAATGGTTTAAAAATTCTTTATAACTCTCACAAAAAGCCTGGCTTTCTGCGATGACTGCATCATCACGTACAAGCTCTGATGCCAGTTTATCCATATGTAATGACATAGTTATCCCCCGTTTTCTATAGACAGAGTTACCCGGTGCGCATAACGCATCGGGTTCTCTGCCTGTTTCTATGATTCGCAGCAGCGTCTATGCGCCTGCTTCTATTTTACAACAACATCTTTAATATAGAAGTTCCAGATGTAAGATGGGCTCATTGTGTATTCCACATTCTGATTCATAACGACACGGTTTGTTGCATAGTAGAATGTAATCATCGGGCATTCCTGGCCAACGATATCCAGGGTCTGCTGTAAAAGTTCGGTACGTTCTTCCAAATCAACAGACGCATTTTCTTTCTGCAAAAGTTCATCAACCTCAGCGTTGGAATAGCAGGATGCGTTAGCACCACCTTCTCCGGCATTCTGCGAATAGAATAATGGATAAATATTGGCAGCAGCATCCGGATAATCTGCTTCCCAGTTGATAACTAACAAATCGTAGTCACGGCTTGTACCAAACTGATAGTTGCTCATTTCAGAACCGTCAACCACTTCAACATCCACATTGATACCAATTTCCTTCAATGCAGACTGTACATATAATGCGCAGGAAGAACGAACGGAGCTGTTCTTTACATAAAGCACACAGTCAAATCCGTCCGGATAATTGGATTTTGCCATATATTCTTTGGCCTTTTCCAAATCTCCTTTCGGATCAAAAGCTGTTTCTGCATATTTTGTCCAGGAATCGGATGCAGCACCATAAAGGGCACTTCCAAAAGGAATGGAGTTAATCGCTTCTTCGCCGTCTTCACTTAAAATACTATTGTAAAGACCATCTTTATCCAATGCATAAGCTACAGCCAGACGTACATTGACATCAGAGAAATATTCGCTCTGGCAGTTGATAGCCATATGAAGGCAAGACCAGCTTCCGATATCAGAAATTGCAAGATTTCCAGCACTTTCAAGTTCAGAAAGCATTTCTGTCGGTGGTTCCAGTGCAAAATCAACCTGTTCATTTTTCAGTGCTGTAACAAGAGTTGTCTCATCGTTGATAATCTGGAAATCAATGTTTTTAATCTGCGGAGTTACAGAAGAATCCCAGTAGTTTTCATTACTTTTTAATGTAATTTCATTACCGGTTACCCAATTGTCATAAACATATGGGCCTGTACCAATAACAGCTACACCAGGGCCTCCGAGAGTATCGGCATTTTCCTCTGCATAGGCTTTTTCAATAATACATCCGGCAGTTGTTGCAAAGGCATACTGCCATGCTGCATCCGGCTGTGCCAGTTTTACTGTCATTTCCCAGTCGCCTGTCTGTTCGATGGACTCTACACTATCATAGAACCATGCCATGTTTGATGCAACTTCCGCATCCATATGACGCTGTACTGAGAAAAGTACATCATCCATAGTCATCGGATTGCCGTCAGAGAAGTTGATGTCGTCCCGAATCTGATAAACATAGGTTGTAGAATCTACAGCCTCCCAATCAGAAGCCAGCATTGGTTCCAGACCGCCGTCGGCTGTAAACTGTAATAATGATTCACACACCTGGTCTACAACCTGGTTTGTTGTATGGTCATAGGCAAAAGCCGGGTCGAAGGAAACAATATCCTGCTGTAATGCAACAACCAGCGTATCCTTTGCGCCAGAGGTACTTTCTGCCGTGCTTTCACTTCCTGTTTCACTGCCGGATTCTGCGGCTGCCGTTGTCTGGGTTGTTCCTGAGGAGCCGCTTCCACAGGCTGTCAGTGCAAATGCTGCGGCCATAGCGACGGCACTTACCTTTAAAAGATTTCTTTTCATAGTATCCTCTCTCCTTTATATTTTCCTCCTGTTCAGGAGTTTTTAGCGTGGGTTAATTCCTCTGTACGAAGACATGAAACATAATGCGTTCCTCCAATGCACTTTTCCTCCGGTGAATTGCAGTTACACAAGCCTTCTTTATATTGGCTGCACCGCGGCCAGAACCTGCATCCCGAAGGCACATTCATCGCATTTGGAATATCACCGGAAAGCATGATCCGGCTCGATTCCTTATCCGGGTCATCCTTTGGCCTGGAGGATAAAAGCGCCTGGGTATATGGATGGGTCGGATTAGAAAATATTTCCTCAGCCGTTCCCTTTTCCACCACAGTTCCCAAATACATGACAACAACTATATCGCACACATGGCGCACCACGGTTAAATCATGAGAAATAAACATCATGGTCAGATTGCTGTCCTTACGGATATCCATAAATATATTTAAAATCTGAGCCTGCACAGAAACATCCAGAGCAGAAACCGGTTCATCGGCCATGATAAATTCCGGTTTTAACAGCATCGCCCGGGCAATAGCCAGACGCTGAAGCTGACCGCCGGAAAGCTCATTCGGGTGCCGGTGAAGTATATTTTCATCCAGATTAATCCAGGTAATCATTTCCTGAATTCTTTGATTAATCTCCTGCTCCGACATTTTATAAAAGCGGCCCACCTCTGCAATCGAATCCCAAATCGTCCGTTTCGGGTCAAATGAAGAAAATGGATTCTGAAAAACCATCTGCATCTTAGAACGATATTCCCGCATCTGTTTCGGTCCAAATTTTGTAATCTCTGTTCCGTTATAATAAATATTTCCGCCGCTGACATCAATCAGACGCATAATACATCGGCCCAGTGTGGATTTTCCGCAGCCAGATTCCCCAACGACGCCAACAAAGGAACCTTTCGGAATTTCCAGATGAATGCCATCCAGAGCCTTCACCTGCTTGGAATCCTTGCTGAAATACTTACGCACATTTTCAACCCGGATTAATACTTCTTCAGACATTTTCCACACCTCCCTTATCATATAAATGGCAGCTGCACATATGACCATTTCCAAAGTCTGTCAACTCGGGAGCCTT
>CATYEA010000134.1 GCA_958405355.1 uncultured Lachnospiraceae bacterium | reverse complement strand
GGCGACGGCAATGGACACGTTGGTGCTGGCTTAGGAAAAGCAACTGAAATTCCTGAAGCTATCCGCAAAGGAAAAGAAGATGCTATAAAGAAACTTATTGAAGTTCCGTTGGATGAAAACAAGAGTATTCCACACGATTTCCAGGGTAAATTCGGCAGCGCAAACGTATTGCTGAAGAGAGCTCCTGAAGGTACTGGTATCATCGCTGGTGGTCCAGCACGTGCCGTATTGGAATTGGCTGGATACAAAAACATCCGTACAAAATCTTTAGGTTCCAATAATAAACAGAACGTCGTACTTGCCACAATCGAAGGATTGGGTGCCTTAACGACTCCAGAAGAAGTTGCTAAGAAACGTGGAAAATCTGTTGAAGAAATCTTGGCATAGGAGGAGGAGTATAAAATGGCAGATAAATTAAAGATTACTTTAGTTAAATCTACAATTGGTGCAATTCCTAAACATAAAAAAACTGTTGAAGCTTTAGGTTTGAAGAAGCTTAATAAAACTGTTGAGCTTCCAGATAACGCATGTACCAGAGGTATGGTAAAGCAGGTAAAACACTTAGTGAAAGTAGAAGAAATCTAATAGACAGTGAGGAGGTGCACGTATGAATTTATCAGAATTAAGACCGGCAGAAGGTTCAAAACACAGCGATAATTTCAGAAGAGGCCGTGGACACGGTTCAGGAAACGGTAAGACAGCTGGTAAAGGTCATAAAGGTCAGAAAGCTCGTTCCGGAGCACCAAGACCAGGCTTTGAAGGTGGTCAGATGCCATTATACAGAAGATTGCCTAAGAGAGGTTTCACAAATAGAAATTCTTTGGAAATCGTAGCCATTAACGTTGATGCTTTAAATCGTTTCGATAATGATGCAGAAGTTACTGTAGAAACATTAGTTGAAGCAGGTATCATCAAAAATCCTAAGGATGGCGTAAAGATTCTTGGCAATGGCGAACTTACAAAAAAATTAACAGTAAAAGTTAATGCTTGCAGCGCAGGTGCCGAGGAAAAAATTAAAGCTTTAGGTGGAACAGTAGAGGTGATCTAATGCTTACAACCTTAAGGAATGCTTTTAAGATCAAAGATATCCGCGAAAGAATTCTGTTTACATTTTTAATATTGGTTGTCGTGAGATTGGGAGCTCAGCTTCCAATCCCAGGCGTCAGCCGGGATGTGTTTACAGCATGGTTTGAATCCCAGACCAGCGGCGCATTTAACTTCTTTGATCAGATGACCGGCGGCTCTTTTACTCAGATGTCCGTATTTGCGCTGAGTATTACACCGTATATCACATCTTCCATTATTATGCAGTTGATGACCATCGCCATTCCGAAACTGGAAGAGATGCAGAAAGACGGCGAAGATGGAAGAAAAAAGATTCGTGAATACACAAGATATGTAACCATTGCTCTGGCTTTAATTGAAGGTCTTGCAATGGGTATTAATCTTTATCGGGGCGGCAACCTGATGCATAATAATGCGTTGGATGTCGTTATGGTCGTGGCTGCTTTAACAGCAGGTTCATCCCTTTTAATGTGGATGGGTGAACAGATCACAGATAAAGGTGTGGGTAATGGTATTTCTATTATCCTTTTGATCAATATTATTTCTACGATTCCGAATGATTTCAAACTTTTATATGATAAATTCATCAGCGGAAGTAATATTGTCAAGGGTGGTATCGCAGCAATTATTATTCTTGCGATCATCCTGTTTATTGTTGTATTTATTATTTATCTGCAGGACGGTGAACGCCGTATTCCTGTACAGTATTCAAAGAAAGTTGTTGGACGTAAGATGGTTGGCGGAAGTACATCCAGTATTCCGCTGAAGGTAAATACCGCAGGTGTTATGCCGATTATCTTTGCATCCTCAATTATGTCCTTACCAGGAATCATCGTTGGTTTCCTCGGTAAGAATCCAGGTGGTATTCCGGGAACGATTCTGGCTGTGCTGAGCAGTTCAAACTGGTGTAAACCGTCACAGCCGGTATATTCCATCGGATTACTGATTTATATTTTATTAGTCGTATTCTTCGCTTATTTCTATACATCTATTACTTTCAATCCATTGGAAGTTGCGGATAACATGAAAAAGCAGGGCGGCTTTATTCCGGGTATTCGACCTGGAAAACCTACTTCAGAATATTTAAATAAGATTTTAAATAATATCATCTTTATTGGTGCGGTAGGTTTAATTGTAGTTGCCATTATCCCGATTTTAGCTTCGGGAATCTTTGGCGTTAATGTATCATTTGGCGGAACATCCCTGATCATTGTCGTGGGTGTTGTACTGGAGACATTAAAACAGATCGAGTCCTTAATGCTGGTAAGACATTATAAAGGATTTTTAAATGACTAACAGGTCTGATTTTCGCGGGTACAGAGCCGGGGGATTTTCAAAAAATGAAAATATCCGGCTTATCCGCGAATGTATCATATATTATGAATCATCAGAAGTTGTTGGACATATGTTTGGAGGCAAATTATGAAAATAATTATGTTAGGTGCACCTGGTGCCGGAAAAGGTACGCAGGCAAAAAAGATTGCCGATTTGTGCAAGGTTCCACATATATCAACTGGAGATATCTTCAGAGCTAATATTAAACAGGGAACAGAACTTGGAAAGAAAGCAAAAACTTATATGGATGCTGGTGAACTGGTTCCTGATGAATTAGTCTGTGATCTCGTTGTTGATCGAATTCAACAAGATGACTGTACCGAAGGGTTTATTTTGGATGGCTTCCCGAGAACGATTCCTCAGGCTGAAGCGCTGACAAATGCCCTGAATGCTATCGAACAAAAGATGGAATATGCGTTAAATATCGATGTTCCAGATGAAAATATAATTCATAGGATGGCCGGCCGCAGAGCATGTGTTGGATGTGGAGCTACATATCATGTAGAGTTTAATCCGCCAAAGGTTACCGGTGTCTGCGATGTATGCGGCGATGAGCTTATCCTTAGAGACGATGACAAACCGGAAACGGTAACAAATCGTCTGAACGTTTATCACGAACAGACCAAACCATTGATTGATTACTATGAAAAACAGGGTATTGTGCATACCATCGACGGTACTCAGACAATGGAAGAAGTATTTAGTGATATTCGTAAAATTTTGGGAGTATAAATATGTCAGTTACAATTAAGTCAGAACATGAAATTGAATTGATGCGGGAAGCCGGAAGGCTTCTTGCAATCATGCATGAAGAGCTTCATAAAGAAATCAAACCGGGTATGTCCACCTGGGATATCAACCATCTTGGAGAAACGATCATTCGGGATTTCGGATGTGTTCCGAACTTTTTGAATTACAATGGATATCCGGCATCGATATGTACATCGATCAATGATGAAGTCGTTCATGGAATTCCTTCCAAAAAACGAATTCTTCAGGAAGGTGACATTATCAGTCTGGACTGTGGATTGATTTATAAAGGATATCATTCCGACGCAGCAAGGACATGGGGTGTTGGAGAAATTTCAAAGGAAGCGCAGAGACTTATCGATGTAACAAAACAAAGTTTCTTTGAAGGTATAAAATTTGCCAAAGAAGGAAATCATCTCTATGAGATTTCCAAGGCAATCCAGGATTATGCAGAAGGTTTTGGATATTCTATTGTTCGTGATCTGGTTGGACACGGAATTGGAACACACCTTCATGAAGACCCACAGATACCGAATTTCAAACCAAAAGGCAGAGGCTTGAAACTTCAGGCGGGTATGACCCTTGCAATCGAGCCGATGATCAATGAAGGCGTCTATGATGTTGAATGGATGGACGATGATTGGACCGTAGTAACCGCTGACGGAAAATTGTCAGCACATTACGAGAATACTATTTTAGTTACAAAAGATGGTTGTGAAATTTTAACATTGAGGTAATTAAAATGGCAAAAAAGAGAGATGTGAATCGGTTTCAGGCAGGGCAGATGGCCCTGTCGGATGCGGGCCATGACCGGGGAAAACTGTATGTGATTCTTGAAGTACGAAACGAAACGGTACTGCTTGCGGATGGCTTCCGTAAGACAGTAGAGAAACCAAAAATAAAAAATATTCGTCATGTACGCCGGATGAATTACATAGACCCGGAGATTGAAGCCCGGTTAAACGGTGAAGGTCCTTTAAATAATGAAGATATTTTAAAAGCCATTCAGCTTTTTGAAGCGAAATGTAAGGTAATAGGAGGCTAATATGTCAAAAGCAGATGTTATTGAAGTCGAAGGAACTGTTGTTGAGAAGCTGCCAAACGCTATGTTCCAGGTAGAATTGGAAAACGGCCATCGGGTGTTGGCCCATATCAGCGGAAAGCTTCGTATGAATTTTATTCGAATTTTACCAGGTGATAAAGTAACCATCGAGTTATCTCCGTACGATTTGACAAAAGGAAGAATAATTTGGAGAGACAAGTAAAAAATTCTTGACTTGTCATATTGTGGGATGTTATAATTGTTCGTGAACGTTTTGAAAGGAGAGATTTCTAATGAAGGTAAGATCATCAGTAAAGCCTATCTGCGAAAAATGCAAAGTCATTAAGAGAAAAGGCAGTATTCGTGTTATCTGTGAAAATCCTAAACACAAACAGAGACAGGGCTAATTGACAATTAGGCTTGTGTTTTGTGTTGTAAAACGATTTTTCTGACAGAGGTCAGAAAGAAAGTATGCGGCTGCAGCGATGAAACACCAGGATGTGTTGTAATCGCTATTAAATAAATAGAATTTTTTAAGAGCAGGGCCTGAGCCTGCCTATTGTCATGTCTTTTAGTCAAGGAGACAGGACATATGTAAATATTGAATAATAATTAAGAAAGAACCAGTGGAGGTGTAATTACATGGCTCGTATCAGTGGTGTAGATTTACCAAGAGAGAAACGTGTCGAAATCGGCCTTACTTATGTCTACGGAATCGGTAGAGTAAGTTCAAATCGTATCCTTAAAGAAGCTAATGTTAATCCAGATACACGTGTAAGAGATTTAACAGACGAAGAGGTAGCCAGAATCAATGCTGTTGTTAATGAAACTCAGACAGTTGAAGGTGATTTGCGTCGTGAAATCGCTATGAATATTAAGAGATTACAGGAAATCGGATGCTATAGAGGTATCCGTCATAGAAAAGGTCTTCCAGTTCGTGGTCAGAAGACAAAGACAAACGCAAGAACTCGTAAAGGTCCTAAGAGAACAGTAGCAAATAAGAAGAAATAAGTAACCTAATAGGAGGTTTGGTTCAATGGCTAAAAAAGTTACAAAAAAAGTGACTAAAAGACGTGTTAAAAAGAACGTTGAGCGTGGACAGGCACATATTCAGTCATCTTTTAATAATACAATTGTTACATTAACAGATTCCGAAGGAAATGCTCTTTCCTGGGCAAGTGCTGGCGGTCTTGGATTCAGAGGCTCCAGAAAGTCCACACCTTATGCTGCACAGATGGCAGCTGAGACAGCAGCAAAAGCTGCATCCATTTATGGCTTAAAATCCGTTGAAGTTATGGTAAAAGGTCCTGGTTCAGGACGTGAAGCTGCAATCCGTGCTCTGCAGGCTTGCGGTATCGAAGTAACCAGCATCAGAGACGTAACTCCAGTTCCACATAACGGATGTCGTCCACCAAAAAGAAGAAGAGTCTAATAGGAGGTTAAATTAGATATGGCTAGAGATATGGTTCCAGTATTGAAG
>CATYEA010000133.1 GCA_958405355.1 uncultured Lachnospiraceae bacterium | reverse complement strand
AAGCGTGATATCCTTTATCGGTACTTTTTCCTCTCCATTGTACCAGATTTTCCCGTCGTCCTTTTGTATTAGTTCTGCGATCAAATTTAGCAGAGTTGATTTTCCTGCCCCATTAGGTCCGACGATAGCCGTGATCTTCCCTGCTTTAATCGTCAGCCGGCCAATATTCAGCACCATAACTCCCTGATAAGTTTTTTTCAGTTTTTCAACTTCTATTTTCATGGATCATCCGCTCTTTTCTCTCTGAAAATGGTAGAGAATCGTATTTACCGCAAAGGAAATAATCAATAAAATAATTCCCACGGCCAAGGCTCTTTCATATTCGCCCATTCCTTTTAGCTGAGATATGTATGTTGTCATGACCCGGGTCTTGCCGTCAATATTACCGCCCACGATCATAACTGCTCCGACCTCTGAAATTGCTCTCGAAAAACCGGACACCAGAGCAACAACAAGACCGCCGCGCAGTTCAAATAAGAACAATTCCATCGTCTGCAAAGGACTCGCTCCCAATGTTTTTGCCAGCCGGTTGATCTTATCCTGCTTTTCTCCGGCCGCATTGATCGTCAGGCCGGTAATGATTGGCAAGATCATCAATATTTGTGCGATGATCATGATCGTCACCGTATAATTCAACCGCAAGCTACCCAAAGGTCCTCTGCGCATGAAGAAGATATAAACCAAAAGACCGCAAAGCACCGGCGGCATCCCCATCAGTGTATAAATCAAACGCATCAATAAATGCTTCATCGGAAACCAATATTTTGCTATCAAAATACCAAGAAATATCCCCAACATCCCTGCAACAAGCAGGGATGTCAGCGATACTCTCAAAGACAATAAAACAACTTCAAATACTTCGGCATCTAAAGAAAATATCAATCGAAAGGCTTCTTTAATGCCTTCTATAATAATATTCATGCTGGTTACTGAGCATTTGGTGTAAATAACGGTGCCCCATATTTTTCCACGCCATATTCACCGATCAATGTCTGTGTTTCTTCCGAAATAATCCAGTTCTGGAACGCTTTTGCGCCCTCATGGTTAATGGACGCATTCTTATCCGGATTTACACAAATGACGCCATACTGGTTGTATAAAATACCACTTTCATCTTTTTCACAGACGATCATCAAATCCTCACCCAGATCCAGATTCAGCCATGTAGCTCTGTCTGATAATGTATAAGCCAATGTTTCATTGGCCATTTCAAGAACAGCACCCATACCGGCACCTGCTTCCACATACCAGTCGCCGCTTGGTTCGATGCCGCATTTTTCCCAAATCGTCAATTCCTTTTTATGTGTACCGGATTCATCACTTCTTGAAATAAAGGTTGATCCCGTTTCACTTAACATCTGAAATGCTTTAACCGCATCATTTGGCGCCTCTGCATAAATTCCTGCAGGATCATCCTTTGGTCCGATTAAAATAAAGTCGTTGTACATAACATCTTTTCTTCCGTCTTCGTCTGCATGTCCTCCTTCGACAAAGGCTTTTTCAGATGCCGGAGAATGTACGAGAAGCACATCGGCCTCACCATTCTCGCCCATCTTCATCGCTTCGCCTGAGCCTACAGAAACAACATCCACACTGTAACCCGTCGCTTTCTCAAACACCGGAAGAATCTCATCTAATAAGCCGCTGTCCTTCGTGCTTGTCGTCGTTGCAAGAATCAATGTCCCCTTATTTCCGGCACTATCCGTTTCTGCACTGTCTGTCTCCGTACTTTCCGCGGCAGTTGCCTTCGTTTCAGCTTTTGTATCACTATCTGTTGTTTTGCCACATGCACAAAGCATCAGCGCACATACGCACAAAATCACCCATAATTTTTTCATAAAATTTCCTCCTCAGCATTAAGCATTTTTTATTCTATCTTATTATAAGATACAGTGAAAGTCAATAAAATTATATCGTTTTTCATTAATTTTTTGGGCATTTTGCACTATTCCAACATATTTTCAATAAAGATCCCGTATCCTTTGGTGGAGTCGTTGACGAATACATGGGTGACGGCGCCGATGATTTTGCCGTTCTGTATGATGGGTGAACCGGACATTCCCTGAACAATACCGTTGGTGGTGTTCAGCAAATCTTCATCAGTGATTTTAATGACCATGTCCCGGTTTTTTCCTGCACTGCCAAGTTCCAGGCTCTCAATTTCCACATCATAGTCTTTGACTTCGCCGTCGACGCAGCAGCGGACGATGGCCGGTCCCTTTTCCACTTCATGGCGGAAGCCGACAGGAAGCGCCTGACTCTCATCATAGAGTTTAACATCATCAGATAAGGTTCCGAAAATACCATTGTCATTATTGGATTCAATCGTTCCGAGAATCTGGCCGTATTTATAATCAATATTCCCGACCATTTCCCCGGGTACGCCATTCTGTCCTTTGACAATGGACAGAATATTAGACTGGTAAAGGCGTCCGCTGCTGATATCAATTCTCTGGCTTGTATCCACATCGGTAATACTGTGGCCCAGCGCTGCAAAATGGTTTTCGGAATCTACATAACTGAGAGTTCCGATTCCCTGAGCGTCCTGCCGGATCCATACGCCGATTTTATATTTCGAATCTTCAGTCCTGACCGGCGTCACCCGCACCTCAACTTCCTCATTATTTCTTAGAATTTTCAATAACATATCCCCGCCATCCCAGTTTTCCAATGTCTCTGTTAAATCATCAATGGATTGAATTTCTTTGCCTTCCAGAGCCACAATATAATCACCACTCTGCAAAACATCCTCAGCCGGTTCCACCCGATCACCATCGTATGTTGTCACTGCGCCAGTCCCCAAAACCATTACGCCCTTTGTACGAATATAAATTCCCACCGGCATTCCCAGCGGCATCAATTTCATCTCATCGACCACATCAACTTCCATTTAAATCCAGATAAATTTGATTCGAAGGTACTTTTTCGCCATTTATACTGGCCACTGCAAGACTTTCACCGTCACCCTCCATCGTGAGAGGAAGGTTAAAGTCCAGCATTTTTTCTTCTCCCACCGTCAGCTTCCACACATCCGGTATGGATGTGTGGATGGTATAAGAAAGATAATACAAAAAAGCGCAGAGATAAATTACAAATATAACGATGAGCCACCTGCGGTACTTTTTCCGATTCATCCTATCGCCTCCATACAAAAAATAAAGGATATACGAGCTGCGTACATCCTTCATAGTATGTGACCATATTTAGTTTTTCAAACAGGTTTTTCTAAACTGTTCTGCCATTTTTTTCATTTCATCGGCACTGTCTAAAATCGTCTGGGTAATCTCCACACCGCCCATGAGACGGCCAACTTCACGCACCTGTTCTTCTTCCGAAAGTTCCCGAATCTTAGTCTCTGTCCGCTCACCTTCCGCTGTTTTTTCAATCAGATAATGACTGTCTGCCATGGCTGCAATCTGCGGCAAATGGGTAATACAAAGCACCTGATGGCTTCTTCCTATGTAGGCCATCTTCTCAGCCACTTTCTGAGCTGTCCGTCCGCTGATTCCCGTATCAATTTCATCAAAGATCAGGGTAGGAATCTCATCAATTTCAGCAAGTACAGACTTGATACCAAGCATAATTCTAGAAAGCTCACCACCGGAAGCCACCTGACCAAGTGGTTTCACATCCTCGCCCGGATTTGTGGAAACAAGAAATTCAACGTCATCACTGCCGTTCTTCGTATATTTACCCAACGGAGAAATTTTTATCCGAAAGCGCACTTGAAGGAAGTTTAAATCCTTTAAAGATTCTTCCATCTGTTTTTCCAGAACGGCCGCATATTTTCTGCGGATACTGCTGACCTCTTCCGATAACAGCTTCAATGCTTTTTCGCTGGCCGAAAGCTTTGCCTTCACCTCGGAAAGCCAGTCATCATACCCTTTCAACCGGTCAAGCTCAGTCTGCTTCTCCGCCTGATATTTTAAAATATACTCGATGGATGCTCCATATTTTGCTTTCAGGCGATTGATCAAATCCAATCGCTCTTCCGTATCTCTGAAATCCTGTTCATCAAAGGATAGTGTATCCATATATCCGGATAAATCCCGGTTAAAATCATTTAAAAGACTTTCAATATTTTCCAGCTGTTCCCGAAGAACACCGAGTTCCGGATCATAATCTTCCAGATTATAGAAATTTTTAAGTCCCCGGCCAAGCTGTTCGCCTGCCGATGAAGCATCATCATAGCCGGTCCACCGATGCACCTGTGAAAGTCCCTCGATAATCTGACGGCCATGGGACATCTTCCGATAATCCGCTTCAAGCTGCTCATCCTCACCTGCCATCAGTCGGGCATTTTCAATTTCTTCCACTTCAAATTCGATAAAAGCCATCTGACGCAAACGCTGTTCATTGTCCATGGCCTGATTTTCATAGGCATCTTTCCAATACATGTATTCCTGATAAGCCTTTGCCATTCTTTCTTTTTTATCGCCCAATGGTTCCCGGATAAACCGGTCCAGAATCGTCAAATGTCTGGACTTATCCAATAAGGACTGATGGTCATGCTGACCGTGAATATCCAGCAAAAGCTGTCCAGCCCGGCGCACATCGGATGCCGAAACGATTTCCCCGTTAATCCGGCTCACACTGCGGCCCGAAGTCATACGACGGGATATAACAACAGAATCATCCTCCACCGGAATTTCCATGGCTTTCAGTGTTTCCAGCACCCGTTCATCCGATACGGAAAAAAATAATTCTGCCAGGGCATAATCCGCCCCCTTGCGGATCATATCCCTGGAAACCCGGCCGCCCAATGCCATATTCACCGCCCCCATAAGAACAGATTTACCCGCACCGGTCTCGCCCGTCAGAATATTCAGATGATTTTCAAAATTCATCTCGACCTCGTCAATCAAGGCCAGATTTTTTACATGTACACTTAAAAGCATAGTCTCCCCTACTTCAACATCTGGTTAATTTTTTCCATCACCATATGAGCGTCTTCATCACTGCGGAGGGCACACATGATCGTATCGTCTCCGGCAATACAGCCGACCACGCCCGGAAGTTCCATATGATCGATCGCAACTGCCACCGCCATTGCCATACCCGTCACCGTTTTGATGACGATCATACTTGTGGCGACTTCCTTTGATACATAGCCTTCCTTCAAAACTCTGGAATACTTATCTGTCATTTCCATCGTCGGTTTAATGAAAGCAACATATTTCTGACGTCCGTTGCTTCCTGAAACCTTGGATAATTTAAGCTCGCGAATATCCCGGGAAATCGTGGCCTGAGTGACCGAAAATCCACTTTCATTCAGTCGGTCCGCCAGTTCTTCCTGGGTTTCAATATCATATTTATCGATTAATTCCAAAATTTTTGCATGCCGTTTTGATTTCAAATCTGACACTTCCCTTCCGCATTATTATACATTTTTCATTTTGTTGCGTAATATATCGCAGAAGCTTTTCTGACGTATATTTACAATCGGTACTTTGGTGCTTGCCTGGACAACCTCTACCACATCC
Source organism: uncultured Lachnospiraceae bacterium (assembly GCA_958405355.1). Taxonomy (GTDB): domain Bacteria; phylum Bacillota; class Clostridia; order Lachnospirales; family Lachnospiraceae; genus Frisingicoccus. The sequence continues at coordinate 209 of CATYEA010000133.1, read as the reverse complement.
GAAGATTCCAGTTCCCATACGGTCTGACCGTCATAGGTAACAAGCGCTTCCTCTTTCTGGGTCTTCCGCCGCCGCCCAACTTCAATCTTTATCCTCGCCTGGGCCGAAACGACAACGCTCCGTGCCGACAGGGAATGGGGACAGATCGGTGTAATGATCATCATTTCCGTTTCCGGAAAAACCACGGGACCTCCGGCCGACAGATTATA
>CATYEA010000132.1 GCA_958405355.1 uncultured Lachnospiraceae bacterium | reverse complement strand
GACAGATATCCGCATCGTATCATTATGGCGCGGTTAAATGGTAAGTTAAAAGAATTATACAAGCATGTCAGAGAAGATGCAAATATAGAATTTGTGACTACCGGAGAAAAAATCGGTGAGCAGTCCTATCGGAGAACCGCCACATTAATGCTGACAAAGGCGGTTTCTGATATTCTTGGAAAAAATGAGAAACTGATTGTTCAGTTTTCCGTGCATAAGGGGTATTATTGTGAGATTGCCGGACATATGCCAATTGAACAAGAGCTTCTTGAAAAACTTCAGCAGCGGATGGAGGTTCTGAGGGATAGAAACCTTCCGATCATCAAGCGGACAGTAACTACAGAAGAAGCAACCGCTGCATTTGAGGCAAATGGAATGACCGAAAAGGTCAAGCTTCTCAAATACCGGAGAGCATCCCGGGTGAATATGTATCAATTGGAAGATATTTGCGACTACTATTATGGCTATATGGCGCCGTCCACCGGTTACATCAGCCGGTTTGAACTGATTCCTTACCGTGAAGGCTTTGTTATGCAGATGCCTGTGGCCGAAGCACCGGAAATTATTCAGAAGTTTCAGCCGTCGGAGAAGATTTTCAATGTTCTCAAAGAGTCTACAACGTGGGGGGAACGGCTTGAAATATGCAACGCAGGACAGTTAAATGATTGTATTGCCAATGGGGAATTTATGGAACTGATGCTTGTCTCAGAGGCACTTCAGGAAAAGAATATCGCAGATATCGCTGAGGATATTTTTAACAGTGGGAAACGCATCGTCCTGATCGCCGGACCGTCTTCCTCAGGAAAGACGACATTTTCACACAGACTGAGTGTTCAGCTTCGGGCAAAGGGACTGAAGCCGCATCCGATTCCGGTGGATAATTATTTTGTGGACAGAGAAAAAACACCAAGGGATGAAGATGGTAATTATAATTTTGAGTGTCTGGAAGCTCTAAATATCGAACAGTTTAATAAGGACTTAATTGCTCTTTTGGCTGGAGAACGGGTAGAATTGCCAATCTTTAATTTTGTCAGCGGAAAATCCGAGTACGGCAAAAACAACTTCATGCAGATATCCAACGAGGATGTTCTTGTTATTGAAGGTATTCATTGTCTGAATGATGCACTGACTTACAGTATTCCGAAGGATGATAAATTCAGAGTATATATCAGTGCTTTAACCCAGTTGAATCTGGATGAGCATAACCGGATCGCTACCACTGACGGACGGCTGATCCGCCGAATTGTCCGGGATGCGGCCCATCGTGGAACTCAGGCTGCCCATACCATTGCCATGTGGAATTCAGTGCGCCGGGGAGAAGAGTTCAATATTTTCCCATATCAGGAAAATGCTGACGCTCAATTCAATTCAGCGCTGATTTACGAGCTCTCTGTATTGAAACAGTTTGCGGAACCTCTGCTATTCCGGATACGTCCGGAACAGCCCGAATATGAAGAAGCAAAACGGCTTTTGAAATTTTTGGACTACTTTATCGGCGTTACCAGTGAACATGTTCCAAAGAATTCTATTTTAAGAGAATTTATCGGAGGCAGTTATTTTAACGTTTAGAACTCTTTACAAATAAATGAAAGAGTGATAATATAATGTTTCAAGTCTGTTGAATGGTCGCGCCTGTATATACCGAAAGGTTTCAGGTGAGGAAAGTCCGAGCTTCACAGGGCAGGATGCCGGATAACGTCCGGTGGAGGTGACTCTAAGGAAAGTGCAACAGAAATAAACCGCCGGCTTTTGGCCGGTAAGGGTGGAAAGGCGGGGTAAGAGCCCACCGTCCCTTTGGTAACAGGGGGAGCCATGTAAACCCCATCCGAAGCAAGACCGCACATGAGACGATACGGCGGCCCGTCGTGTCTCAGGGTAGGTCGCTGGAGCTTCCTGGTAACAGGAAGTCGAGATAGATGACCATTTTTAACATAACTCGGCTTACAGACAGACTTGGAAAAAAGATACTGATTTTCAGTGTCTTTTTTCTGTATTATCCGAAAACAATGTCAGACAAAAGAAGGTAAGAATATACAATGAATGCTTTTAGACGCGCGGTGGGCGTTATATCGCCGATGGTGATTTTTATATTAATTCAATATCTGGTAACATTTTGTGCAACCCTTACGTTTATGAACAGTGCGGTAGCGCCGGAAGCCGTACTAAACGATGCTCAGATACTGGAACTGAAAAATGCGGCTTATGAAATGCTGAATAAAAATGTGGTTTTGATTTCCGGAATTGCCGCAGTCATTTCTATTCCAATTTTTTATCGAATGTTAAATAAAGAATGGATGAAACGGCCCTATCGTCTCCAAACGCTAAAACCAGTGTATAAGAAATATATCTATGTAGCGCTCGTGGCTATTGGTCTGACAGTGGCTTTTAATCTGGGAGTGAACGCTTTTGAACTCTTCCGGTATGATGTGGATTATGCCCGGATTGCACGGGGAATTTATTCCGAACCATTGTATTTGCAGGTTCTGGTCATAGGTTTTTTGATGCCGATTTCGGAGGAATTGATGTTTCGGGGACTTATCTTTGAACGAATCAGCAATTACGGCAGTGAGACAGCCGGCGTTATTTTGACAAGTCTTTTATTTGGTCTTTATCATGGTACAATGATTCAGTTGGTTTATGCTTTTGTTTTTTCGCTGCTCATGATCTTTGCTTATAAACGCTGCGGAAGTTTTATGGCACCGATGGTCTTTCATATTGTCAGTAATTTATCGTCTCTGGCCATGAACCAGCTGCGTCCGATGTCCTCCATGCAGTATTCAATTGGTATTGTTCTTTTTTGTATGATTGGACTTTTGGGACTTTATGGACTGAAAAAGGGCCGGTTTTTTAAAGTGATTTCTCTGGAAGATTATGTGATTGAAGATAACGATGTCCAATCAGAGGTATAATTGTCGGAAGATTGTGATTTACCCTGGGAAAAAATGGCGATATAATCATTGACAGAGAGAAAAAAATCGTGTATGATAAACACAGAGTGAACAAATGTTCGAAATAAAGCTTCAGATAAGGAGAAATGATATATGGGAAACAAAGCAGACAAAGTAGATAAAGTCGATAAGATGAAAGCGCTGGATGCAGCGATTGCACATATAGAGAAGCAGTACGGTAAAGGCTCGGTGATGAAGCTGGGCGATAACAGAGCAAATATGGATGTGGAAACTGTACCTACCGGAGCATTAAGCCTGGATCTGGCCCTTGGACTCGGCGGTGTACCTAAAGGACGTATCATCGAGATTTATGGTCCGGAATCTTCCGGTAAGACCACAGTGACTCTTCATATGGTCGCTGAAGTTCAGAAACTTGGCGGTATCGCCGGATTTATTGATGCGGAACATGCCCTGGATCCAGCATATGCAAGGAATATTGGCGTAGATATTGATAACCTTTATATTTCTCAGCCGGATAATGGTGAGCAGGCGCTGGAAATTGCAGAGACGATGGTGCGTTCCGGTGCCATTGATATTGTTGTCATTGACTCGGTTGCTGCCCTTGTACCAAAGGCTGAAATTGACGGAGAGATGGGCGATGCTCATGTGGGTCTTCAAGCCCGTTTGATGTCTCAGGCCCTCAGAAAACTGACGGCAGTTATCAGTAAATCCAACTGTGTTGTTATCTTTATTAATCAGCTTCGTGAAAAAGTCGGTGTAATGTTCGGAAGTCCGGAGACGACCACCGGCGGACGGGCATTAAAATTTTATTCATCGGTGCGTATGGATATTCGTCGTATTGAATCTCTGAAAATGAATGGCGAAGTCATCGGTAACCGTACCCGTGTTAAAGTTGTTAAGAATAAGATTGCTCCGCCATTTAAAGAAGCAGAATTTGACATTATGTTTGGTAAAGGAATTTCCAGAGAAGGTGATATTCTGGATTTAGCCGCTAATGTAGATATTATTGTGAAGAGCGGCGCATGGTATTCTTATAATGGTGCAAAGATTGGACAGGGACGTGAAAACGCCAAGACCTATCTGAGAGATAATCCGGAAATTATGGAAGAGGTCGCACAGAAGGTCCGGGCACATTACGGACTGGGTGGTGCTGTCGAAGCACCGGAAGAAGCTAAAAAGGGTGAGACTGCACCAGTGGCTGAAGCCGTTGAGGAAACAGTGAGTGGGACAGAAGAATTATAAGAAAAAATGGAAGGCCGGTAGATTTACCGGCTTTTCTTTAATTATGGAGTGCAGATATGCTTATATCATACATTGAGAAAAAGGGACGCAATAAAGTAAAAGTGACTCTGGCTGACGGAGAAAGCTTTATGATTTCTGAAAAGGACTGGAATTCTTTTGGTGAAGAAGCTGGCAGAGACATTGCAGATGAGATCCTTGAAAAAATATATCGGGAATATATGCTGCCAAAGGCCAAATTACGGGTGCTGAACCTGCTGAAGGTTCGGGATCGGAGCCACAGGGAACTGATTCAGCGTTTAAAGATGGATGGATTTCCGGAGAAAATTATCCATCAGGCCATTGAGTATGCAGACAGTTACCACTATGTGGATGATGCCCGTTTTGCACGAAATTACATAGAGTATAAAGGTCGGTCGAAAAGCCGAAAGGAACTGGAATATGAATTGGCATCCAAGGGCATAGATTTACATATGCTATCGGAATCAGAAGAAGGAATGGAGCTTCCGGAGGACAGAGAAACAATTCGACGTTTGATTGAGAAGCGCTGGGGAGAAAATCCGGACCCGAAGGTCAAAGAAAAAGATCGAATGATGCGCTATTTAGCACGCCGGGGCTTTAAAGGCGGAGATATTCTGTCGGTTTATAGAGATTTGGGCATATAAGACAATTTTTTTACAAATATTTAGTCAATATGTCAGTACAATCATGAATTCTACTTGACATAATTATAAAAAAAGTATAGAATTTAAGTGTTGTATTTATGTACAATTAAAACTAAATAAGGAGGTGCTCCTGTGCCGTTAATTACTGCAGTTATAGTTATTGTTGTAGCTGTTTTAGTTACTGCCCTTATCGTTTGGAATGTGGCGATTTCTTATAGAAAAAAAGTCGTAGAATCCAAGATTGGTTCAGCAGAGGAAAAGGCTCGTGAGATTATTGACGAAGCCATGAAAACTGCTGAAGCGAAAAAACGTGAAGGCCTTCTTGAAGTCAAGGAAGAAGCTTTAAAGAATAAAAATGAGCTTGAAAAAGAAAGTAAGGAACGCAGAAGTGAATTGCAGAAGTACGAAAAACGTGTACTTTCCAAAGAAGAAGCTGTGGACCGTAAGGCCGATTCCCTTGAGAAGAAAGAAAATCAGTTGGCATCACGCGAGGACAGATTGAACAAGCAGTTGGCAGAAGTAAATGAACTCAGCCAGAAAAGAGTACAGGAACTCGAAAGAATCTCAGGTTTAACCTCCGAACAAGCAAAGGAATATCTTTTAAGAACGGTTGAAGATGACGTTAAGCATGAAACCGCAATGTTAGTTAAAGACCTTGAAAACAAGGCAAAGGAAGAAGCGAATAAAAAAGCAAAGGAATACGTGGTTACAGCTATTCAGAAATGTGCTGCTGATCATGTGGCAGAGACAACGATTTCTGTTGTTCCGCTGCCGAACGATGAAATGAAAGGACGTATCATCGGACGTGAAGGACGTAATATCCGTACGTTGGAGACGATGACCGGTATTGATTTGATCATCGATGACACACCGGAGGCAGTCATTTTGTCC
>CATYEA010000131.1 GCA_958405355.1 uncultured Lachnospiraceae bacterium | reverse complement strand
AAAAGATTCATTCGGTTTCCGCAAGTCATGAAGAATGGATGGAAGATGAACGCGCTCGGAAAGAGCATTTTAAAGACATGGTCAGCCGGGCAGATACCTTTGAACTGATTCAGTTGATTAAAATGCTGGTAGAACATCGTGAAAAGGTTACAGCACGGGGAAAGAAACTGCATGTAGCCGATGAACGGATGCTTCAGGAAGCCGAAAAGATGATTTGTGATGAATTTTCTTATGTACTGGGGATTCCGAAGGAAGAAGTACCTTCTTATATCACGAATAGTATGAAAGAAAATGTTCATTGATTTAGAGAAAGAAAAAGGGATGGCCCGCTTGATGATGGGGCATCCCTTTAATCTTATAGTGAATTGCCATATTCCAGGCTGATTTCATTAAATTTACCAAGAATCTCCGATAGCGGCAGATTCTTTTTTTCTTCTCCGGAAACATCAATGATTGCTTTCCCCTGATGCATCATAATCAGTCGATTGCCATACTGAAGGGCAAATTTCAGATTATGCGTGACCATCAAAGTTGTCAGCTTCTTTTCATGAACAAGACGGTCAGTCAGTTCCATAATGTTCTCTGCTGTCTTCGGGTCGAGAGCCGCAGTATGTTCATCGAGAATCATCAGTGAGGTCGGCGTCAATGTGGAAGTCAGCATGGCCAGGGCCTGACGCTGTCCGCCGGAAAGAGAACCAACTTTATCACCAAGACGGTTTTCCAGGCCGAGTTTCAATGTTTCCAGCAGGGTCCGGTAATAATCCAGACGGTCTTTTTTGATGCCGAGGTGCAGATTAAATGGTTTTCCTTTATTATCGGCCAGAGCAATATTTTCAAGAATACTAAAAGATGGACAGGAGCCTTTGGAAGGGTCCTGGTATACCCGGGAAATAAATTCGGACCGGCGGTATTCCTTCATTTTCGTAATATCCTGACCGTCTTTGATGATCTGACCTTTATCCGGAGCAAGACTTCCGCAGAGAAGATTCAGCATCGTTGTTTTTCCGGAACCATTGCTTCCGATGACGGAAATAAAATCATCATTGTGAATAGAAAGGTTAAAATCTGTAAAAAGAACAGATTCATTGACTGTGCCCGGCTCAAAGGTTTTATAAATATGACTTAATTCAATCATGACTTGGAGCCTACTTTCGCATCAATGGCCCGTCTGGAGACGAGGGCTATAAGGAAAATGATGGTCATCAAAAGTTTCAGGTTGTTCGGGTTAATTCCGAAATTAATTGCCAGGGAAAGGCAGGCTTTGTAAACAATGGCACCGAGTATAACGACCAACGTCGGTTTGATGAAAGGTATTTTGCCGAAAAGGGCCATACCGATGATGACGGAGGCGATACCCATAACAAGCATACCTGTTCCCATGGAAATTTCAAAATAACGCTGCTGCTGGCAGAGAACGGAACCGGCTGTGGCCACTAAACCGTTGGCAATCATTAATCCGACGATTTTTACTTTACCTGAGTCTTTGGCCAGAGAAGTTACCATGACTTCATTGTCGCCGGTGGCACGCAGAAGCATGCCGGAACGGGTTTTCAAATACCAGTCCAGTAAAAATTTCAGAATCATTGCCAGAATAAAAATGATGACCAGAGTTACATATCTGGAAATGGATTCCGGAAAGAGTGCGGCCAATCCGCTGTTAAAAATGGTATTTGCCTTTGTGATTGAAAGTAAAGCTGTTCCGCCCACGATCATCAGATTGACCGAGTAAAGTCCTGTACTGGTCAAGATACCGGACAGCAGGTCGGTAATCTGCAGTTTGACATGGAAAATACCGGTGACAAAGCCAGCGGCGGCACCGCAGGCAAAAGCGACGATCAGTGCAAGCCACGGATTAAAACCGAGACTCAGAAGAAGAGCGGTTACGGCGGCTCCAAGAGGAAAAGTGCCATCCACTGACAAATCCGGAAAATTCAGGATGCAGTAGGTGATATAGATTCCCAGAGCCATGATGCCGTAAATAAGTCCTTGCTCTAAAATGCCGCGGATGATTGAAATAATAATGTCCACGTATCAGTTCCTCCTGGTGTTACTTATTCTGCTTCGGTATAAGCGTCTTTATATTCATCCGGAATGGTCAGGTTGAACTGGCTCATAACTTCGCTGTTCACATAGAGGGAACCGCTGCTGATAACTTCAACAGGAATTGTAGAAGCATCTTCGCCTTTTAATACAGCTGCAGCCATTTTACCTGTCTGGCGGCCAAGTTCTACATAGTCGAGACCCATAGAAGCCGCACAGCCATTGACAACCTGTTCTACCTCGGAACCAAATACAGGAATACCTGCTTCTATGGCTTTTGCGAGAACGGTATCCAGGTTATTGACAACATTGTTGTCTGTCATGTTGGAAATGCAGTCAACCTTTGTAACAAGGGCATCCAGAGCGATTGGAATATCGGATGAAGAAGAAACGCCGGATTCAACGATTTCAAAATCATATTTCGGAGCCAGTTCTTTGTAAGTTTCCAAAGTGCTGATGGAGTTTACTTCGCTTGTTGTATACATGATACCAATGGTTTTTGCTTCCGGCATCATGGCACGGATCATTTTCAGCTGATCTTCTACCGGAAGAGCATCGCTTGTTCCTGTACAGTTGAAACCTGGAGCTTCCAAGGATTCCACCAACTCAGCAGCTACCGGATCGGATACGGCTGTAAAAATAGTAGGGATGTCTGTGCCCTGTGCGGCGTTGTAGCAGTCCATGGCGCTCGGAGTAGCGATGGCACATACCAGATCATATTTTTTAGAAACAAAGTTTTGAGCGATAACGCTGGCGTTGGCCGGGTCTCCCTGAGCGTTTTGGTAATCAATGGTCAGATTTTCGTTTTCAACGAAGCCTTCCTCAGCCAGTCCTTCAATAAAGCCCTCACGGCAGTTGTCCAGAGAACCGTGTTCAGCTAACTGGGAAATACCGATCGTATAGGAACCATCCGCAGTCTCTGCCTTGGCAGCAGTCTCATCCGAAGATTCGGCAGCGGCTGTCGTAGTTTCTGTTTTTGAACTGTTTCCGCAGCCGCTCAGCACGGAAGCAGCCAGTGCTGTGCAAAGAGCCAGCTTCAATAATGATGAAGATTTTTTCATAGTATATTCCTCCTAGTAAATTATTAAGTGCTTAAAGGCTATTCTACATCTCCATTCATAGGAATGTCAATGGAAAAGAAAAACCAGGTGGAATAAAATGAGTTGTATTTTTTTTAGTACAAAAAAGACTTCTCAGAAAAAACTGGGGTTGTTGCTTGAAAAACGGACGATAACAGTGTAAAATAAAACAGAATGGAATGCAGTATAGAGGTGATTGATATACATTCTGGTATCATTAAGAAGACGATTATTCTGGCATTATGTTTGGTGTCTGTAATAATGGTTTTCGTTTCATGTGACAAAGTTTTAACAGAACAAATGGCAGAAGCCCAGGATACAGCATTTTCCATGGGAACAGCCATAACATCTACTTTATATGGAAGAAACAAGAATCAGCTGGAAGAAAATCTGAAGCTGATCAGTCAGTGCCTGGATGATGTGGATCAGGATATTTCCTGGAGAAAAGACGGTTCCCTGGTCAGTGTGTTCAATCAACAGCATGAAGTTTCCGTAGGGGATAGGGAAGAGGTTTTTCGTACCGCTCTTGAAGTCGCTGAAGACAGCGGCGGGAGTTTTGACCCAACGGTGCTTTCTGTATCCGGATTATGGGATATTGGCGGTGAAAATCAACGGCATCCTTCAGATTCGGAGATAGCGGAAGCTTTAGAAAACGTAGACTATCAGGCAGTGAATTTGTCTGATGGAACATTGAGTACAGAAAATGTACATATTTTGTTTGAGCTTGGAGCGATCGGCAAGGGATATGCCATTGCACAGGCGGCCCAGGCCATCGACATGGATGGAGTATCCGGAGGGATCATCTCTGCCGGCAGTTCAATCCTGACTTTTGGAACAAAGCCGGATGGCAGTAAGTTTCGGGTGGCTTTAAGAGATCCGAGAGGTGGCCAGGAAGACCGGATAGGGATACTGACATTGACAGATACGTCGATTTCTACATCCGGTGATTATGAAAAATATTTTGAAGAAGACGGTGTACGTTATCATCATATTTTAGATGCCCGAACCGGATATCCGGCAGACAGCGGTTTGATGTCGGTGACAGTGATTGATGGAGACAGCGTCCTGTGTGATGCTTTATCCACGGCCGGTTTTATTCTTGGATTAGATGAGGGCATGGATTTGATGGATAAATATGGTGTCTTGGCAATATTTGTTGATAAACAGCGAAATGTATATTATAATAGTGAGAGTATCCTAGATTTATTGTCTTTTGAAGGCGAAGCTGAAGGATACAAACTGGTGCCCTATGAGGGCTGAAAAGAATATACCTAAATAGTCAGAATAGATGGAGATTCAGGACTATTTAGTATATTATATATTAAATCATTAAACGTAAGGGTTATGCCCTGAGGTTTAAATTTAAAGAGGAGGATTCAAATGGCTAAAAATTCAAATGGACTTCTTTGTAAGTTAGGAATTGTAAAAAGCCCTGGAGCAGCCGTGCCTCACAGAAAAAACACAAAAGATTGTGCGACTGTGGACATGCCGGTTCCTGCACAGGTCACCCTGGTTATGCAGCAGCATATCGGTGCACCTTGTACGCCTACTGTTAAAGTCGGCGACGAAGTGTTTGTCGGTACCATTGTTGGTGACAGCACTGCACCTTTCTCCGCACCAATTCATTCCAGTGTGTCAGGAAAGGTTAAAAAAATTGATTCAATTTTAATGCAGAATGGTTCAAAAGCCCAGACTGTAATCATCGAAAGCGATGGACAGCAGACTGTTGATCCAGCTATCAAGCCGCCAGTGATCAATAGCGACGAAGATTTAATCAAAGCCGCTCATGATTCTGGTCTTGTAGGTCTTGGTGGTGCTGGTTTCCCTACACACATCAAGATCAGCCCGAAACCGGAAGTTAAAGCTGCAATTGATTATTTATTGATCAATGCTGCAGAGTGTGAACCATACCTTACTCCAGACGTTCGGGAAATCCTTGAGGATGCCGACAGTGTTGTTGAAGGTATGAAGCTTGTTGCAAAATTGCTCGATGTTAAATATGCTGTTATCGGTATTGAAGACAACAAACCAGAGGCAATCAAGCTTATGACAGAACTTTTAGGCCAGGTTAAGATGGATGGCGTTACTTTCAAAGTTGAAACATTACCATCCCGTTACCCACAGGGTGCTGAAAAAGTTTTGATCGATCAGTGTACAGGACGTCAGGTACCTCCAGGGAAATTGCCATCCGATGTTGGATGCGTTGTTATGAACGTAACATCTATCGCAGTTCTTGCAAACTATGTGGCAACTGGTATGCCATTGACAACAAAACGTCTGACTGTTGACGGTTCCGCAATTAATGAGCCTAAGAACGTACGTGTTCCGATCGGTACATCCATTAAGGATATTGTTGAATTTTGCGGCGGTTATAAGGGTACTCCATCCAAGATCATCTCCGGTGGTCCTATGATGGGTCAGGCCATGATGTCTGATGATTTCCCAATCCTTAAACAGAACAACGGTCTTTTGATTTTTGATAAACAGGATGCAGAACTTGCAGAGCCATCTGCATGTATCCGCTGCGGACGTTGTGTGAATGCCTGTCCGATGAACCTTATGCCTACAAAACTGGAAGCATATACAAACATCG
>CATYEA010000130.1 GCA_958405355.1 uncultured Lachnospiraceae bacterium | reverse complement strand
ACAGCTATTCCTATGAATATGCCTGGCTGAAAGAAATCATTCAAAAGCCGCTGCTTTTGCTGGAAACAGATAACACGACACAAAGCTACGGGCAGATTCTCACCCGGATGGAAGCCTTTCTGGAATCCGTACAAAAATCCGGCGATGAACGCAAAAAGCAGGCAAAACAAAAAATCAAAATATCCGAAGGAGAGAATACAATGTATGTTATGGGTATAGACAGCGGTTCTACTTCCACCAATGCCGTTATTATGGACAATGCGCGAAATATTAAAGCCTTTTCTGTCGTCCGGACCGGAGCTAAATCCGGCGAAAGCGCCGAACGTATTCTTGCCGATGTTCTTGAAAAAGCTCACTTAAAAAAAGAAGAAATTTCCTGGATCGTATCCACCGGTTACGGACGGGTCAGCATTCCTTTTGCTGATGAAAATGTGACAGAAATCAGCTGCCATGGACGTGGCGCCCACTACTTCAACCCCAAAATCAGGACCATCCTTGATATCGGCGGTCAGGACAGCAAGGCTATCAAGCTGGATGCAGACGGTGAGGTCATCGATTTTGTGATGAATGATAAATGCGCTGCAGGAACGGGACGTTTTCTGGAAGCCATCGCCCGTACTCTGGAAATCGGCATTGATGAACTGGGCCCTGCGGCCTTAAAATCCACCGAAGATATCGAAATCACCAGCATGTGTACTGTTTTTGCCGAATCCGAGGTCATCTCTCTTATTGCTAATAATAAGGAAGAGTCCGATATTGCCAATGGCATTTGCCGGGCCATAGCAAGTAAAGCCTACTCTCTTCTAAAACGGGTCGGTCTGGAACCGGATTATATGATGACCGGCGGCGTCGCCAAAAATCCGGGCGTTGTCCGGGCCGTGGAAGAAAAAATCCAGGCCAAACTTTACATCTGTCCGGAGCCGGAGATTGTCGGTGCCGTCGGCGCTGCTCTCTACGCATTAGATACACTAAAATAATTTTTAAAGGGCTTGCCTGTCAATGCTGCAAGCTCTTTTTCAATATTACTTTATAGACCAAGGTTCTCAATCCAGGTCTGAACGGCATCCGCTGACACACCGGAGGAAAAACGCTCACCTTCCAGCCAGTCTCCTGTACCTGCCAATTCAGCCAGCAGCTCTGCGCTTTCTCCTAAACCGGAACTGGAAGAAGTGCAAAAAGGAACTACCGTTTTCCCAGTAAAATCATTTGCTTTTACGAAGCTATCCACCGGCCATGCTACAATTCCCCACCAGATGGGATAACCGATAAATACCGTATCATACGATTCCCAATCAGGAACAGTTGTGGCCACCAATTCTATATCCCTGGCATCCGGATTGTCATGCTCATATACGACCCGACTGTTGTCATCCGTCCAGTTCAGGTCAGCATCCGTATAGGGTTCTTTCGGCTCTAATTCAAAAACATCGGCATTTGTTGCCGCCGCTATGTAATTTGCAGCCTCCTCTGTATTTCCGGTTGCCGAATAATAGACAACCAGTGTTTTCCCACTTTCCGGTTCTGTTTCCAAATCAGAGGATATCTCACTTTCTGATACACTAAATTCGGTAGCCTCTGTCGCAGCGGTCTCTGCTGCGGAAGTTTCCGTCTGAGAAGTTTCCTGTTCCTCCGCAGATGATTCAGTCTGTAAAGAATTAGACGGACTGATGTTTCCACACGCAGTAAAGCTAAATACCAAAACCAGCCCCATAGATAATGCAATCAATTTTTTCATTGTATTCGTTCCTTTCAAAAATTTGTAATTTTGTATATAAGCGCTATTATTTCTGCGGTTTCAACGGGCCATAGAAATAGCTGGCGGTAGCGCCTCCATCAATCAGGACGGTAGAACCGGTAATAAACGCCCCTTTGTCGCCCATCAACAGCTCCGCCACATTTGCTACTTCATCTGCAGTTCCCGGACGTCCGGCAGGACAATTGGCAAACATATTCTTGTAGAAATCTCCGCGAGGGCCGTTAAATTCGTCAATCGCCAGAGGCGTTACAATAATACCGGGAGCAATATCGTTGATACGAGCGCCTCGTTTGCCCCATTTAACAGCCTCCGCCATAACCCGCTTTTCATTACAGCGTTTCGCCATCTGATAAGCGTGCAGGGTATCCCGGATGTTCTCTGGCTGCAACAGGGGAAGCTGGAGCAGTTCTTCAGCGGGTGTCGTTGCCAGCAGTTCATCTTCCTCGGCAGTCAGAGCGGGCATACGCCAACCGGATTGGCTGGAAATCGTTACCCCTACGCCGCCTTTCTTAATGACCTTACCAACTTCCTCCAACAAAACTGCGGTGCCATACAGATCCACTTTCAGAATTGCTTCGATAGGGGCCTGACTGGGTGAAACCCCAGCCGCATTGACCAACATGGAAATCTCTCCATATTTCTGTGCCTCCGCAATGAGACTCATAATGGACTCGCGGGAAGATAAGTCCATTTCCACAGGTACAACATCGAAGCCTGCATCATTCATGACCTGAGCGATAGCCTGAGCGTTTCCCAGCTTCTTGTCACCTACAACAATTTTCATGCCATAGCCCATTCTTCTGGCAATCGCCATACCAATCTGGCCTGCACCAGTTAAAATCATTACATCTTTCATGTTCTTTCGCCTACCTTTTCTTATTTCGCCTGATTTCCATCAAATGCAAGGATCTGCATCTGGTTCAGTTTTTCATCTATTTCATTGATTTCCTCAGCAGATAAGATAATCTCTGCAACTTTCAGATTTTCCTGAAGCCGTTCCGGTTTGCGGCTGCCGGGAACAGGCTCTCATGCCAACGGGCCATCATAGAATAACGATTTTGAATGGCTGTTACCGGGCATACTGCATGAGCCCGCCGCAGATATTCTTCCGTGGTCTCGGAAATACCCCAGTAACGGATTTTTCCTTCCTGAATCAGATCAGCCATCACACCAGCCACTTCCTCCGGAGCAACCTTGGGGTCAATTCTGTGCTGATAATAAAGGTCGATGTAATCGGTTCCTAACCGTTTCAAACTGCCTTCCACAGATTTGCGGATTACTTCCGGCCTGCTGTCCAGGATCAGCCCTTTATCCTCTGCGTGACGAACACCGTATTTTGTAGCGATTACTACCTGACTGCGAACCGGCTTCAATACTTCTCCTACCAGTTCTTCGTTACAGGAGATACTCCCATCTGCATTGATTCCTGTATAGCACTCCGCTGTATCAAACAGGGTATATCCCATATCATAAGCCTGCCGCAGGCAGCATAGCCCGAAACTCGTCTGTACCCTGACAGCCAGGCAGAGTCGCAATGATCGCCATAAAGCGTGTTTTGTCATCCAAGTCATCCTGATTCACTACTTCGTCAAAAGCGAAGTTATCAAACCGTTCAATAAACTCCGGGTCAGTTTCCAGAAAGGCAGAATGATAGCCCGGAAACATTTTTTCGTGATATTTTTTTGCAAACTCCGTCGTTGCCATAGATCCTCCATCTCCTTATTTGTCAAATTCTTTCGCCACCTCGGTGAGAAGCTCCCGAATCGGCAAGTGCTGCGGGCAGATATGCTCACATCTGCCGCATTTGATACAGTCAGATGCCCGGTTCCCTTCTTTGGTATGTACATTATTGTAATAGTAATCTGTGTTCCAATTCTGAAACTGTTTCTTTGCGTTCAGGCAGGCAAACAGGTCAGGAATAGCAATCTGCTTCGGACACCCATCCGTACAATACCGGCAGGCAGTGCAGGGGATTAAGCCCTGTGCGCGGAAAATCTCCCGTACTTTTGCAATGGCCCCCTGTTCTTTGTCGGAAAGGGGAACAAAGTCCTTCATATAGCTGATATTGTCCTGCATCATTTCCATACTTCCCATGCCAGACAGCACCATCATAATACCGTCAAATCCAGCAGCAAAGCGGATCGCATAGCTTGCGTTGCTGCCGCCATGCAGCTCATCTAAAATTGTCTGTGCCTTCTCCGGAAGATTTACCAGACTGCCGCCTTTGACCGGCTCCATAACAATCACAGGCTTATCAAACTTTCGACAAACCTCATAGCACTTCCGACTTTCTACAGAGGCATCCTCATAATCCACATAGTTAAATTGGATCTGCGCAACTTCAATCTGCGGATACTCAGTCAAAATCTGTTCCAGTATGGCGGCCTTATCATGGAACGAAATACCAAAGTGCTTGATTTTCCCTTCCGCTTTCAGCTCCAGCGCGGTTTCATAGGCCCGGCATTTCTTAAATTTCGCATAAATCTCCGCACTCTGGGCGTGCATCAGAAAGAAATCAAAGTAATCAACGCCACAGGCCGCAAGCTGGCTTTCAAACAATGGCCTGATCTGCTCCTGTTTGCTAAAGAAATGGGTGGACAGCTTGTTGGTTAAAATGTAAGTGTCTCGTGGGTAGCGGCTGGTGAGACAGTTCCGCAGGGCCGTTTCGCTTTTGCCGCCCAGGTATCCATGCGCCGTATCAAAGTAATTGAATCCGTTTCCCAAAAAGGTATCTACCATCCGGCACATTTCGTCCCAATCAACCTCTCCATCTTTCATGGGAAGACGCATACAGCCAAAGCCAAAGTTCTTTTTTACATTCTCAAAAAATGCCCTCATTTTATCGCTCCTATCGTTTTGCCCATCGCATAGGCTTTCTCAAAAGATGGATGGCGGTAAACATCACCTTTATCCCATGTGCCAGTTCCATAGAGGATTCCTTTCTCCTTTGCACCAGGCAAACACCGCAAATACCCACGCAGTCCCGCAATCGTCTCGTCTGCCGCAGAGTGTTCCGGATCGGCGGCGGTAATGATATAATAAAAATCTTTATTTTTGATTTCTCTATACCTCGGCAGGCAGCGGTCAATCATGATTTTCATTTGTGCGTCCATGGAGTAGAAGTACACCGGCGTTGCCAGCACAATAATGTCTGCACAGATAAGCTCCTGCTGAATCTGTTCCATATCGTCTTTCTTGACGCATTGATGAGACTTAGTACAGCCATAACAGGCAACGCAGGGGCTTATGTTCATGCCAGCCAGATTGATTTTTTTTACTTCGTTTCCATTCTCAGCAGCCCCTTTTAAGAACTGGTCACACAGGACATCTGAATTGCCTCCTTTGCGGGGGCTTGCACAGATTGCCAATACCTTCATCGTTCTTCTCTCCTTTGTATTTTGCTTTTTTACAATCCTTATTTTAGGCATTTGTACCCTATGGAGCAATTCGGATTCGTGGACATTTCCATAAGAAAAACTTATACGAAAAAAGACCATATCTGCCACTTGACAGGTATGGTCTTTCCATTACTGTTTTATTCTTTTATGCTTCGCTTTCTGCTGGAAACTTGGACTTCAATATATCCGCAAATTCCTCGACGTAATATCCCGAATTGTCCGTTTTCCAAAATGCACAATAATTCCTCTTGATAGGCTTCCCTTTGCGGGTAAGCAGTATCCGGCGAAGTGCCGCAGCAAACCCCGGTTCATTTTCTCCGCCCTCGATTGGCATGAAACCTTTTCCACCAATTACCAGAAGCCGAGCTTCCTCCAAATTTTCAGCAAACAGAAAACCTCCCTTGATTCCGACGATTTCCTGATAGTAAGTTCTTTCATTTTCCTGCTGTTCAGGAGAGGCAATTAAAATGCAGGGAATATTCTTCAAATCATCTGTCTCAATATTTTCCAGAGAAGCAAGAGGATTCCTTGCGGCAATTTCGATGTAGCACTCACTGGTTGCTAAAATAAAATTTACATATTCATCAGAAAAGGCCCGTCTTTGGTCACTGAGTATCAAATCAACGCCGCCACTTCTTAAAGCATCATATAAATCCTCATGGTTTCCGTTTATAATATGTACAGAGAC
>CATYEA010000129.1 GCA_958405355.1 uncultured Lachnospiraceae bacterium | reverse complement strand
CCTCCGGCCGACAGATTATAACCTGTCGAACCCGTTGGCGTGGATACGATGACACCATCCGCGGCATAAATATCCAATAACTGATCGTTGACATAAATTTTTAACTCTACCAACCGGGAAAAACCGGAACGGGTCACAATGACGTCATTAAAGGCAATACTTTTCTGGAGCCGCCGGCCTTCCCGGTAAACCTGACCATACAGCATGATTCGATGCTGAATCGCAAATTTCCCATCAATGAGGGCGTCAAGGCCATCATGCAGACCATCCAGATCAATGGCAGCCAAAAAGCCAACGGTTCCCATATTGACACCGACCAGCGGAATATCCAGCCCTGCAAAATCCCGAACTGCCTGGATAAATGTGCCGTCACCACCGAGCACAATGACACACTCCACATCCTCCTGGAGTTTGCTCATATCCGTATAGCCTGTCTGCAGCAAATCTGTGCCGGCTAATGGCTCTGCCAGATGACAGGTACAATCCCTGGACTCAATATACCTTTTAATCTCCTTCGTCACCCGAAGTTCTCTGTCTTTATCCTGATTTGTCACAATTAAAAATTTATCCATCCGTCTCTCCTGTTACAGTGAAGCATGGGACTGCTCCACCACCTGTCTCACATCTACCGGTTCATGGGCAGCCGCCTCATCCTCCGGCCGTTTTTCAAGATAAATCAAATATTCAATATTGCCCTCCGGGCCTTTGATCGGTGAATAATCCAGACCAAGTACCTTAAAATGAAGACCATCGGCAATATCTATGACCTTTTCAATCACTTCAATATGTACCGCCTTGTCCCGGACAACCCCTTTTTTGCCGACCTTTTCCCGACCAGCCTCAAACTGAGGCTTAATGAGACAGACCATACGTCCGTCATCCGTCAGAAGATTTCTGGCTGCGGGCAATACCAATGCCAAAGATATAAAGGAAACATCTACAGAGGCAAAGGCTACCGCCTCCCCAATATCTTCCGGTGTCACATAACGGATATTTGTCTTTTCCATACTGATGACCCGTTCATCCTGCCGAAGCTTCCAGTCGAGCTGGCCCCGGCCCACATCTACAGCAAACACTTTTACTGCACCGTTTTGGAGCATACAGTCGGTAAAACCTCCGGTGGATGAACCGATATCCATACAGACCTTATCCCGAACATCCACTCCGAATACATCGATTGCCTTTTCCAGCTTATAGCCGCCGCGGCTCACATATTTCATTGTATGGCCCTTAATCTCTATGGACGCCTTTTCCTCATCAAAGCTCGTTCCGGCTTTATCTTCCCGTTGGCCATTGACAAATACATTGCCAGTCATAATAATGGCTTTGGCCTTTTCACGGGAATCTGCCAGGCGGCGTTCCACTAAAAGCACATCCAGTCTCTTTTTCATAATAATACCTCAGACAAAATCTTTGCAGATATGGCCCACGGATCCATTCCCATGGATGTTTTTAACTGGGTCACATTGCCGTGTTCTACAAATACATCCGGGATACCCACATGTTTGACAAATACAGGTAATCCCTTTGTCATATAATAATCGGATACAGCCTCGCCGAAACCGCCCCGAAGCACATTTTCTTCCATCGTCACGATCATATTATGCTTTTCCGAAAGAGCATCCAGCATATCCGTATCCAACGGCTTAATAAACCGGGCATTGACAACCGTTGCAGCGAGTCCTGCTTCCGCCAGATAATCCTTCACCTGAACCGCCGTTTCTACCATGCTGCCGACAGCAACAAGCGCCACCTGCTCACCTTCATAGAGCATCTCACTCTTTCCACAGACAATCGGCGCCCGGTGTTCCTGCTCACCTTCATAGGCATCGCCCCGTGGATAACGAATCGCCAGAGGATGTCCAAAATTCAGGGAAAACTTCATCATATCATACAATTCATATTTATTCTTTGGCGCACAGATGGTCATTCCCGGAATGGACGCAAAGAAAGAAAGATCCAAAATTCCCTGATGGGTCTCACCGTCAGCCCCGACAATACCCGCCCGGTCAATACAGAAAGTTACCGGCAGATCCGGAATACAGACATCGTGAATGATCTGATCATAAGCCCTCTGGAAAAATGAAGAATAAATCGCCACATATGGCTTTAACCCACCGGCCGCTAAGCCCCCGGCAAAGGTCACTGCATGTTCCTCCGCAATACCCACATCAAAGAAGCGTCCAGGAAAACGTTTCGCGAATTTGGTCAATCCGGTACCTGTAGGCATTGCTGCACTGACCGCAACGACCCGCTCATCCTTTGTCCCAAGATACTGGATTGCCTTGGAAAAAGCTTCAGTATAAGTAATATTAGGGCTCTTTGCGATTTCCCCGCTCTTGACATCAAATTTGCCCACACCATGAAACTCGGAAGGACGCGTCTCCGCAGGTTCATAACCTTTGCCCTTCTGAGTGATCACATGGACAATGACCGCCTGCTTTTCCTTCTGAGCTGTCTTGATTGCCCGGAGAAGCTGGTTCATATTATGACCGTCCACCGGACCCATATATTCAATACCCAGATCCTCAAAAAATCCACCTGGTATGAGCCACTGTTTCAGAGAATCCTTTGACCGTTTCACACCCCGTGCGACCGAATCACCGATTCCCGGAATCCGGCGCAATGCGGTTTCCACATCCGACTTAAATTCCACATAATTCTCATTTGTCCGAATCCGGTTCAAATATTTACTCATACCGCCCACATTTTCTGAAATGGACATTTTATTATCATTTAAAATGATGATCAGATTTGTATCCAGACGAGCCGCATTATTCAACGCTTCATAGGCCATACCGCCAGTCAGGGAACCATCGCCGATGACCGCTACCACCGTATAATCCTCACCTTTAAGTTCTCTGGCACGTACATATCCAAGAGCCGCTGAAATCGATGTCGAACTATGTCCCGTATCAAAGGCATCGCACTGGCTTTCCCGGTGTTTCGGGAATCCACTCATACCACCGTAAGAACGAAGTCCTGCGAATTCATCCTTCCGTCCCGTCAGAATCTTATGGGTATAGGACTGATGTCCAACATCCCAGATAATCTTATCCTTCGGTAAATCCAGACAGAGATGGAGAGCCATCGTCAGTTCGACAACTCCCAGATTAGAGGCCAGGTGCCCTCCTGTCTCACTGACTGAATGCACGATAAAATCCCTGAGTTCCTCCGCCAGAGCATCATACTGGGACGGATCAATGTTTTTTATATCATTCGCCTGTTTAATTTGCTTTAATATTTCTGACATGATCGTATTCACCTGCTTACTTTTCTCTGTGTACAAGCTGACATATCAATTCCACCAAAAATGGATTCTCCATGCCCTTCTCCTCCGACATTTTCTCAAGTAAATCTATGGCTGTATTTGAAAACCGTTCTGCTTCAGCCATCGCACCGTCAATGCCAAACAGTGTCACATAGGTCGTTTTATGATTTTTTTCATCACTGTGGGTCTGCTTTCCCAAAACTTCCAGTGTACTTGTTACATCCAGTATATCATCCTGAATCTGGAAGCTGATACCAATATTTTTTGCCATCTGCTCCACTTTATTCAGAGAAACTTCATCGGCTCCGGCCAGTACCGCACCGATCATCATGGAACATTCGATCAAAGCACTTGTTTTCATCTCATGAATAAAATCCAATACCGGTTTATCCAATGGCTGACCTTCCAGTTCCACATCGACGACCTG
This sequence comes from uncultured Lachnospiraceae bacterium, assembly GCA_958405355.1. GTDB lineage: Bacteria > Bacillota > Clostridia > Lachnospirales > Lachnospiraceae > Frisingicoccus. The sequence goes on along the minus strand of CATYEA010000129.1, from coordinate 2,158 downwards.
ACCGCCGATCATCCCATAAATGCCCGGCTTGGAGGATAAAATCTGCATTGCCCTGGCAACGCTCCGGAACTCTTCCATGTCTTCCGCCAAATCGAAAGCCTTTGACGCCGTCTCAAAGGCATAATTTAACAAAGCATCCCCGGCCAGAATGGCCATCGCTTCGCCAAACACAACATGGGATGTCTTTCTTCCCCTTCGGTACTCGTCATTATCCAATGCAGGCAGATCGTCATGAATGAGTGAATAGGTATGTATCATCTCAATCGCTGCCATAAATGGATGAATCACTGCCTCATGGCTGCCTCCGAACAGTCGGTAAGTCTCCTGAATCAACATCGGGCGCAGCCGTTTGCCCCCAGCCATCAGGCTGTAATTCATTGCCTGAAATATGGTTTTCTGATAACCTTCCTCTTTCGGCGCGCAGGCCGTCAATATGCTTTCTATCGCTTCTGTTCTTTTTCCCAATTCTTGTTTAAAATCCATGATTTTTTCCTCATCACTGATTTTCCATCAGCTTATTCTTCATCACTGACTTCAATCAGCTTCTTTTCCACTTTATCCAGGGAATCATTGCAATATTTAATCAGTTTCATCCCTGCCGTATATAATTTAAAGGATTCCTCCAGACTGGTTTCTTTATTCTCCATCTGGCCGATCAAATCTTCCAATTCAGAAAATGCTGTCTCCAGTGTTTTACTCTTTGCCATGTTCCCCGCTTCCTTTCCCATTTCTCGCCACAGCCGCTGATGGATCGGCATGTACTGCAGATACCGTTGCATCCAGATGTCCGTCCAGAATCCGCACACGAATTGCTTCACCAACAGACACATCCTCGGCCGAATGGATAGCCCGGCCATCTTTTTTACTGACCACCGCATAGCCCCGTTCCAACTGTTTCAAAGGCGAAAGTCCTGACAGTCTTTCACTGTAAATCGCCAAACGGTACCGTCCATCGGTCAATTCTTCCCGCATCCGCTGTTCCAACTGTTCCTCCATATATATGAGCCGCTGACGGTAATCATTGATTCTTGAAGAAGGACTGACATATTTTAACTGTCTTTCATACTGACTCGTTACACTCCGATACCAGTTCAGCCGTTCTTCCATCTTCATGTATAGCCGCCGCTTACTATCCTCCAGCCGTCTTAAAATCTCCGACCATTCCGGAACGGCCAGTTCCGCTGCAGCTGAAGGTGTCGGTGCCCGAAGATCTGCCACAAAATCAGAAATGGTCACATCCGTTTCATGTCCCACCGCCGAGATTACCGGAGTTTTACACTGATAAATAGCCTCGGCAACCATTTTTTCGTTAAAAGCCCACAGATCCTCAATGGAACCGCCGCCCCGACCAACGATTATCACATCCACACCATAATCATCCAGATATTTTATGCCGCGGACAATACTCGGCGCAGCCTGTTCTCCCTGAACCGTCGCCGGATACAGAATCAACTGGACATAAGGATTCCTTCGGGCCGAAATATGAAGCATATCCTGAATGGCTGCCCCGGTCCGGGCTGTAACAATACCGATTCGCTTTGGATAGTCCGGAATCGTTTTTTTATGTTCCTGGGCAAAATAGCCTTTCCGCTCCAGTTCTTTTTTCAGCGCCTCGAACTGCTGGTATAGAAGTCCCTGACCTTCCATAACTATCTCACGGGCATAGAGCTGATACCTTCCATCCCGCTCATAAACACTGATATTTCCAAGAACAATGACCTGCTGCCCTTCGCTGAGACGAAATTTCAGACCGCCCCTTGAACCTGCAAACATGACGCATGGGATAGCGCCCTCTCTATCCTTCAAAGTAAAATAAATATGTCCGGAAGTATGATATTTACAATTAGATACCTCTCCCCGGACATAAATCCGACTCAGGAAATAGTCCTCCGAAATCAGGCTTTTAATATATCGATTGACCTGGGATACAGAATATACGCTCATGCCAGTTTCGCCAGAATTGCATTGACAAAAGCCGGCGACTGATCCGTACCGTAACGTTTTGCCAGTTCCACGGCTTCATTGATCGCAACTCCCGTAGGTACTTCCTCATCATAAAGTATCTCATAAGCTGCCAGACGAATAACCGTCAGATCGACTTTTGTCATCCGTTCCGTTTTCCATTTATCTGCCACTCCATCAATCTGTCCGTCCAAAT
>CATYEA010000128.1 GCA_958405355.1 uncultured Lachnospiraceae bacterium | reverse complement strand
TTACGCCATGGAAAACTTCATACCGTTCCTTTAAACCTCTCAAAATAGAAATCGTATCTTCTACTGTCGGTTCATCCACCATGACTGGCTGAAAACGACGCTCCAGTGCTTTATCCTTTTCAATATACTGACGATACTCATCCAATGTGGTAGCACCGATACAGTGCAGCTCGCCACGGGCCAGCATCGGTTTCAGCATATTGCCTGCATCCATGGCGCCGTCGGTTTTTCCGGCACCTACGATCAAATGAAGCTCATCCACAAAGAGGATAATCTTGCCTTCACTCTTTCGAACTTCTTCCAGAACCGCTTTCAAACGCTCCTCAAATTCACCTCTATATTTGGCTCCGGCAACAAGGGCTCCCATATCCAGTGAAAAAATCTGTTTATCCTTCAAACCATCCGGAACATCGCCCCGAACAATACGCTGGGCCAGTCCCTCAATGACAGCGGTCTTACCAACACCAGGTTCACCGATGAGCACCGGATTATTTTTCGTTTTACGTGAAAGAATACGGATAATATTCCGAATCTCACTATCACGGCCGATCACCGGGTCCAGCTTCTGATTTCTGGCTTTTTCCACAAGGTTTTCGCCATATTTGCTCAGGCTGTCATAAGTCTCCTCCGGATTATCACTGGTCACTCTCTGATTACCTCGAACTTCCATCAACGCTTTTAAAAAGCCATCTCTGGTAATCTGAAAATTCTTAAACAATGTTTTCAGTTCTCTGTTTGCTGTTTCAAGCAAAGCTAAAAACAGATGTTCAACAGAAACATATTCATCTCCCATCTGTTTTGCTTCCTGAGCCGCCTGGGTAAATGTCCGGCTCAAATCCTGACTCATGTACTGCTGACCGCCCTGGACCTTCACATGTCCGGCCAGGGTTTTTTCCACCTGGAAAACAAAACCGGCCGTATTTATATTCATCTTATCCATCAATTTGACAATCAAACTGTCCTCTTTATTTAACAGAGCATACAGCAGATGAATCTGGTCGATTTCCTGATTTCCATATTCAACCGCCAAACTCTGACAGGACTGTACGGCTTCCAGAGATTTCTGAGTGTATTTATTAAAATCCATAAAACATACCTCCTTTTCAGGTACAATTATTATTGTTATGTTTGTTATACTTGTAATATAACAGTCGTATGCGCATTTGTCAACATGTTTCTAAAAAATTTGCATTTTTTCTTATAGCGCGGTATAATTTGTTAATACTATATATCGGAAAGGTATTATATGCTTATGGATACATCACATTTAACACTTTTAACGGATTTATACGAATTAACCATGATGCAGGGTTATTTCAAAAACAAAACAAATGAAAAAGTCATCTTCGATGTCTTTTACCGCTCCAATCCGGAAGATGCCGCCTATTCAATCACCGCGGGTCTGGCTCAGGTCATTGAATATATTGAAGGACTTCGCTTTGATGCCGCAGATATCGAGTACCTGCGTTCCACCGGATTTTTCCACGAAGACTTTCTCGAATATTTAAAAGATTTCCGTTTTACCGGAGACATATACGCCATTCCGGAGGGAACTGTCGTATTCCCGAAGGAACCACTTTTAAAGGTCATTGCACCAATCATGGAAGCTCAGATTGTGGAAACGGCAATTTTAAATATTATTAACCACCAAAGTCTGATCTGTACCAAAGCAGCCCGTGTTGTCTATGCAGCCGGCGGCGGTGTCATGGAATTTGGTCTTCGCCGGGCTCAGGGGCCGGATGCAGGAACTTACGGTGCCCGTGCTGCAGTTATTGGCGGCTGTGTTGGAACCTCCAACGTTTTGGCCGGTCAGATGTTTGATATTCCGGTCAAAGGAACTCACGCTCATAGCTGGATCATGAGCTTTAAAACAGAACTTGAAGCTTTTCGCAATTATGCCAGCCTCTATCCGGATAACTGCCTGCTTCTTGTAGACACCTACGATACATTAAAATCCGGTGTTCCCCATGCCATTCAGGTTTTTAACGAAATGAAAGCCAAAGGCATTAAATTAAAAACTTACGGCATCCGTCTGGACAGCGGCGATTTGGCTTACTTGTCCAAACAGGCCCGAAAGATGCTGGATGAAGCCGGCCATACCGACGCCATTATTTCTGCCTCCAGCGATCTGGATGAGCATTTGATCGACAGCCTTCACACTCAGGGCGCTAAAATCACTTCCTGGGGTGTGGGAACCAATCTGATCACATCCAAAAACTGTCCGGCTTTCGGCGGCGTTTATAAACTGGCAGCCGTCTCTGACGAAGATGGAAACTTCATTCCGAAAATTAAAGTTTCCGAAAATATTGAAAAGGTTACAAATCCTGGAAACAAAACTGTTTTCCGCCTTTATGACAAGGAAACCGGAAAGATTCGTGCTGATCTGATCGCTCTGGCTGATGAGCATTATGACCCACAGGATTCCCTGATGATCTTTGACCCGATTTCCACCTGGAAAAAAACCTTGCTTCATGGCGGTACCTACACCATCCGCGAACTGCTTGTTCCTATCTTCAAGGATGGCAAATGCGTTTACCAGTCTCCGGCCGTTATGGATATCCGGGACTACTGTGCATCCGAATTGAATACACTCTGGGATGAATCCCGCCGACTGGTCAATCCTCAGGAAGTTTACGTGGACCTTTCAGAACCTCTCTGGAAACTGAAAAATGAACTTCTTGACCACGTTCATAACTTTAAAGACAACTAAATAAATATCCTTTAAGCGCTTTGCTTAATTAAATTGGGGCTGTGAAGAATCACTGATTCTTCACAGCCCCTTTACTTTTCTATTTATCCGATCGGTTCAAAATCTGCTGCTCCATGCTTACATAATGGACAAATGAAATCATCCGGAAGGACATCGCCTTCATAGATGTAACCGCATACCTTGCATACAAAGCCTTTCTTTCCCTCTGTTTCCGGTTTTGGCTTAACATTACTCTGATAATAATTGTAAGTCATTGTATCCACATCGGAAATTACACGGGCCTCTGTCACAGTACAGATAAACATTCCGTGAGTATCAAAATCCACATACTGTTCAACTTTCAAGGACATGAATGCATTAATATATCTCGGCAAAAATACCAATCCATTATCTGAACGCAATGTCTCAAAATCTGCAAATTTATCTGCTGTCCGGCCGCTCTGGAAACCAAAATTCTGGAATACGCTAAACGGCGCTTCCGTTGATAAACAGTTCACATTCATGATACCGGTCTGCTTAATGATATGATGGGAATAATTCGCCTTATTAATACACACAGCGACGCGATTCGGATTATCTGTAACCTGAGATACGGTATTTACAATAAGACCATTATCTTTTGTACCGTCATTAGATGTGACAACATAAAGGCCATATCCAATTTTGAAAAGTGCAGTCATATCATTTTTATTTGCTGTCTCATCCTTCTGTGCCAGATAGTCTTTACAAAGTTCTTCAGCCATAGCCTCCAACTGGGCACTGCTGTCCTCGTTCAGCGCAGACTTGATAGAAACCGTTGTGTTCGTAAATGTGGTATTTTTGCAGCCTTCCAACATTTTTCGAATGACCTTGGCAGCCATCGGCGCCCAGGAACCGTTCTCGATAATACCGATTTTACGATTCTGGAAATTACGCTCTGTCAAATGATCGATAAATTCCTTCATAAATGGGAAAATATCTGCATTATAAGTCGTCGTCGCAAGAACAAGTTTACCATAACGGAACGCATCTTCCACAGCTTCAGCCATATCACAGCGGGCCAGGTCATTGACAACAACCTTTGGGCAGCCCTTTGCCCGGAGTTTGTCCGCTAAAAGTTCTACGGCTTTTTTTGTATTACCGTAAACTGAAGTATAAGCAATCACAATACCTTCCGTTTCAATACCATAAGAAGACCATATATTATAGAGATTCAAATAATATCCAAGATTTTCAGCAAGTACTGGTCCATGGAGCGGACAGATTGTCTGAATATCCAATTTAGCGGCTTTTTTAAGAAGGTTCTGGACCTGAGTACCGTATTTTCCTACGATGCCGAAATAATAACGCCGCGCCTCACAAGCCCAGTCTTCTTCCACATCCAATGCCCCGAATTTACCAAAAGCATCTGCTGAGAATAATACTTTATCATGTGCATCATAAGTCATCATAACCTCCGGCCAGTGAACCATCGGTGCAGCTACAAAAGAAAGCTCATGCTGTCCGAGGGAAAGCGTATCTCCTTCTTTAATGATGATCTGTCTGTCAGCATAATCTGATCCATAAAACTGTTCCATCATTGCAAAAGCTTTCGCGCTGGCCACAACCTTTGCATCCGGATAAAGCTTCATAAAATTGACAATATTCGCCGAGTGATCCGGCTCCATGTGCTGTACGATCAGATAGTCCGGCGCCTTTCTATCTGTTGCCTTCTGAATATTATCCAGCCACTCATGAGTAAAATGAGTATCAACAGAATCTAAAACTGCTATTTTTTTATCCATAATCACATAAGAATTATATGCCATTCCATTTTCAACAACATACTGACTCTCAAACAAGTCAATTTCGTGGTCATTTACACCTACATATTTAATATCATTTGTTATGTTCATCCTACTTCCCTCCTATTGATCTCGAATTTTGTGCTACTTCATAGTATACATCATTGCTCTTCAAATTAAAACATTTTCCTATAAATAGAAAATTATTATCAAAACTTACGTCCGCCGCCTCTGCTTCCGCCGCCGCCAAAGCTCCGGCCCGCACCGCCGTGCATTGTCCCGCTGCTGCTCCGATGAACAGAACTTCCGCCAACCTTATCTCTGCTGCCTTTATGATCATCGTCGGTTTTAATTTTCTGCCGTGACCCCGTCCGATTCACAAACATATCCCGATGAAGCACTTCATTTGCTCCGCCGGCGACAAAATAATTGTTTACTCCGGCGACTACTTTACCACCCCGGTTCCGTGACATAAAGAATACAATGACCGCACCGATAACTAGGCTGGCTGCCAGGCGTGAGAGCACACCGATCAGGGTCAGACGTCTTCCGCCGTTGACTCCATATCGGGTGACATTGTCCAAAAATACCGTACAGCTTTTGTAATAATCACCATCCGCTACCCGTTTATAAATGCGGTCAAGCATTTTATCCACATTTGCCTGAGAAAAAGATTCCAATACCTGATTTCCTGCGGCATACACATAAATCTCCCGGGCTTCCATGTTGATCAGGTAAACAATACCCTCGCTCTGCCTTCCGCTGTCATTATGGGTTTTGAAAAAATTCTCCGCATAATTTCGGCTGGTTTTTCCTTCGGTATGATTTGTCGTCGTAATTAAAATCCGAAAACCAGTCTTGACTTCCAAATCTGAAACTTTCTGTGCCAGTTTATCACTCTCTGCTTCTGTGAGCAGCCCGGCCTCATCAAAGATCCGTTGCCCGGAATCCTGGAAAGCCACATTTTCTGTTTCAGCCGTCTCTGTTTGCACTGAATCCGCCGTCTCGCTTAACATTCCGCCAAGGACATTGCCGACACCGTCTAAAAATTGCTGGCAGCTTCCATAAAAATCAGCGTCTACCGCTTTATCATAGACCCCATCTAAAATACTGTCCAGCCGCGCATCGGTAAACGTCCGTATGATTTCTTCCCCACTGGTAGATATGTAGAGTTCACTGTGCTGCATATCGATTAAAAGCAGCAAACCGGCTCCGGCCGTTCCATCCCCATTATTCTCTTCAAAAAAATCATCTGCATAAACGGCGGCCGCTTTCCCCTGGGTATCCTCGGTTGTAACGATAAGCACATGCATCTGATTTTCCTGTTCCAGAGTTTGTATCCGGGATGACAGCTCCGCTTTTTCTTCCTCTGTTAAGAGACCGGCATCATCAAAAATACCC
>CATYEA010000127.1 GCA_958405355.1 uncultured Lachnospiraceae bacterium | reverse complement strand
GTATATGCAGTTTAACAAAACAGGAGGAATGAAAGATGAACGAAGAAGTAAACAGCAATAGACTGCCGCTGATTGGAGATAAGGCTCCGGAATTTACCGCTTTAACGACACAGGGAACTGTAAATTTTCCGGAAGATTTTAAAGGAAAATGGGTTCTGTTCTTTTCTCATCCATCGGACTTTACCCCGGTGTGTACAACAGAATTTATGACATTGGCATCCATGGAGGATTCCTTTAAGGAGATAAATACACAGTTGATCGGTCTGTCTGTGGATTCCCTTTATTCACATATTGCATGGATTCGAAAGATTGAAGAACTGGAATGGAACGGAATTTCCAAACCGAAGATTAATTTCCCGGTGATTGCGGATTTAAATATGAAGGTTTCTACGAAGTATGGTATGCTTCAGCCGAATGTATCCAGTACACAGGCAGTTCGTGCCGTCTTTATTATTGATCCGGAATCCGTGATTCGTGCGATTATCTATTATCCGCTGACAACGGGACGGAATTTTGAAGAAATCCGTCGTGCGATCATTGCCCTTCAGAAAGCAGATGCGGATCATTGTTCCACACCGGCTAATTGGGTTCAGGGGAATGATGTCATCATTCCGACTCCGACGACCTGTGAGGCTGCTGAACGCGGAATGGCGAGCAATTCAGATACGGAATACAGTCTTGACTGGTTTTTACGTTTCCGTAAAGAATCCAAATAATTGAATACATAAAGGTTATTATCAGAGCTTGTTCAGGTGTTTTGTAAGAGACACCCTGGACAAGCTCTTTTTTAATACAATAGAAAATTTTAGAAAAAAGGAGAAGAAAAATAGAATGCGTAATCAGTAATTCCGGTTCCCGCGTTTGGATGGATTGACGAATAGCATTCATCGCAGACAAAAAGGATGATCAATGCAATACACAGAGGAATGAGAATCCTGTGAGATACTTGACGAATAAGGTTGTCCAGCACCGGAGCCAGAACATAAACGATCAACATGCCGCCGAGGCCAAAGGTCAACAGGCCTTCAGCGCAGATACGGCCGTGAAGGTTCAGGTAGTAGCCGGTATAATCCCACCAACGCTGACCATTGTGGGTAATTTCCAGATAATAACCGGTAAAGTATTCAACAAGGCCGCAAAGGGTGATGGCTGAAATAAATTCCAGCGGTGGATTTTTACGGAATTTGTTTAAAAGTAATAGAATCAGGACGCTGCCTGTGCCATAAATCGGCAGCCATGGGCCGAAAAGTACGCCCCGGTTGACGAATTCTCCGTAGGTGATCATATGCAGACTGACTTCCCAAATCCAGCCGATGAAGGACAGGGCAAAGAAAATAACGATAATCGACCAGACAGAATAATGCCGGATATAGTGGACAGTTCCAATCCATTCCCGTTTCGCATCGGATGGAAATGGCGAAAGCCGTGTCGGATAAACCCGGCCTTCCGATGCGGCAATTTCCCGGTCAATCCGGGTAAGTCGGGCCTGGTCCTTTTCGTAGGCCTGTTCAGTTTTTGAATGACTGAATGTGACGCCAAAGGTATCGGCGATAAATTTATGAAATCCCTTGAGTTCGGTCAGGGTTACCTGTGGATGGGAGGCAGCGGCAATAATATCTGTATAGGTACTTTCAATCGTTTTTGAATCTGCCTTCTCAAAAAGATAGGTATCGTTCAACAGGTCCACATCTTCAATATGTTTATCTTTTGCAAGTTGGCGAAGATGTACATAATATTCCGTGAAAAAGGCTGTGGTGTAGGGATTTGTAAAAAGAATGTCGCTGACGCCGAGGGTCAGACTTCCCAGAATGATCCATCCCAGAAAAGAAAGTTCATGGACGAAACATTCCCATTTGTGGCCCTTCATCATCCGGCATGACAGCCGTATAGCTGTCCGCGGCGGAATATCCGGGTTTTCTGCGACGATAAACGGTACCATATAATAAGAATAATGCTTGATGATGCCGCCAATCAGGGTACACCACCACAAAAATTTGAAAATGCGGACAAGGAGCATGGTGGATGCGGCCTGCAGCCAGCGTTTGATCTTAAAAAGAAAGAGAAGACGGTGACTGTGTACTTCATCGTAACAGTGTCCTTCCAGAAATATTCTTCGGGAAATTACCGGATAAACATTAATGGTGAGAAACCATCCGCCGAAAATGATCAGCATGCTGAACAGAATCAAAAGCATCAGAGAGACGCTCTGAGACTGGAACAAAGACTGCAGACCTATGGCAATCCGGACGAGCAGCGAACCGGAAGTGACGCTGTTAATGAACATGGAAAATACGCCCCGGCTCCGTCCGAAGGCTGTTGTACTGTTCTTTTCAGATTGGGCGACCATATGCTCGGTAAGCCGGGAGGCCTGGGCATCGCCTTCTTCCAGATTTCCGGAAATAATATGCAAAATCACATCCGCCAGCCCTTCTTCCGGGCCATTTGCGGCGGAATCTTCTGTGGAGGTTTCGGCATTTTCCGGATTGGCGGAATTGATAATGCTGAGGGATGAACTGAATTCGCTGCCGATAAAAGCGGCAATCAGGCAGAGAGCCACAAAGAGCGGGTAATGTTTCTTTAAGCGGTGTTTCGCGCGGCGCTTTAAATCTTTTCTGTATGACATCATATTCTCCTTTGTAATTCCGGTATAAAACACTATTTTTGTCAAAGTAATTAAAAAGGTCTGGAAATCTATATTTCCAGACCTGATTTTAGAGGCGCAGACCGGATTTGAACCGGTGCGTACTGGTGTTGCAGACCATTGCCTTACCACTTGGCTACTGCGCCTTACATCAATAATTATACCTTGCTTTATTTTATGCGTCAACCATGAATTTGTTTCAAATATTTATGTTAAAATAAATTTTTACCCTCCCTTGACGGCATCTAAAGGGAGTTGTTATACTGGCGCTATAAAAATAATTAAAGAACGGAGAGGGAGAAGATGAAACAGATATTGCTGATAGCAACAGGAGGTACGATTGCCTCAAAATATACAGAACATGGGCTGGCACCTAAAATTTCAGCGGAGGAAATTATTTCTTATATCCCCTCAGCAGAAGAATTCTGCCGCATAGATACCGTGGCGCCTTTTAATCTGGACAGCACGAATATCAACAGTTCCCACTGGCTGATTCTGGCCGAACTGATTGAGAAAAAATATGAGTATTATGACGGCTTTGTCATTTGCCATGGAACAGATACAATGGCCTATACGGCGGCCGCTTTATCCTACCTTATTCAAAATAACCGGAAGCCGGTGGTGATTACCGGGGCACAGAAACCGATAGACCTGGCGATTACAGATGCACGGTCCAATCTTCTTGACAGCCTGCGTTTTGCGTCCGATGACCGGGCCCATGGCGTTGTCATTGTTTTTGGGGGTAAAGTCATTGCAGGAACCCGGGCGAAGAAAACCAGATCTAAAAGTTACAATGCTTTTTCAAGTATTAACTATCCGGATATTGCAAGTATCCATGATAAGAGAATTATTTTCTATATTGATGATAAAGAACAAACGGTACGTCCGTTGAAATTTGGTCATGAGATGGATACAAAGGTTTTTCTTTTGAAATTGGTCCCGGGAATGAACGGCAGTATTCTGGACGCGCTGATCAACGATTATGACGGGGTGATCATTGAATCCTTTGGAGTCGGCGGACTTCCGAATTACGGAGATGACAGTTTTTACAATGCCATTGAACGGTGGATGAAAGCCGGAAAATTTCTTGTTATGGCGACTCAGGTGACTCATGAGGGAAGTGATATGTCCGTATATCAAGTGGGAAAGGAATTAAAAGAGCATTTCCCTGTCTTTGAGTCCTATGACATGACTCTGGAGGCTACAGTGACGAAGATGATGTGGGCATTGGCGCAGACCAAGGACCGGGAGGCTTTTGAAAAGCTTTTTTATCAGACCATTAACCACGATATATTATTTATATAACTTCTGAGAAAGGACAGGTGTCTTGTCAACTGTAAACAAATGTGCTATACTGAAACGAAACCTGAAGAAACGGCAAAAACGTTTACCCTCTCGGGCATACCGTATGTTAGATGCTTCGCATGGGCGCGCTTCGCGCGATAAGGGTTAAATGAAAAGGGTGGAGGCAGAGATGAACGAAAAACAAGCGCAGATTCTGCGTTTAAAACAGGAAAAAAATGCGGTTATTATGGCACATTATTATGTTGATGATGATATTCAGGAAATTGCAGATTATGTGGGGGATTCCTATTATTTAAGTGAAATGGCAACAAAAGTCACGGAACAGACTATTGTTCTTTGCGGAGTGTCCTTTATGGGAGAAAGCGCAAAGCTTCTGAATCCGGAGAAAAAGGTATTGCTTCCTGAACCGGAGGCAGACTGTCCGATGGCGCATATGGCCACAGTGGCAAAGATTGAAGAAGTACGGGATATTTATAAAGAGGATGTGGCTGTTGTCTGTTATGTGAATTCCACTGCTGAGCTGAAAGCACATTCCGATGTGTGTGTAACGTCTTCAAATGCACTTAAGGTTGTAAAAGCCCTTCCGAACCCGGTCATTTATTTTATTCCGGACCAGCATTTGGGAACGTATATTTCACGTCAGGTTCCGGAAAAGAAGTTTATTTTTAACGACGGCGGATGCCCGATACATACGATGATCACGAAAGAAGACGTTCAGTCTGCCCTGGACAAACACCCGGAAGCGAAAGTTCTTGTCCATCCGGAATGCCGGGAAGAAGTGACAGCTCTGGCCGATTATATCGGGAGTACTTCTGGAATCATTGACTATGCGACAGCCAGTGAATCTTTGGAATTTATCATTGTCACTGAGTTGGGCGTTTTATACGAACTGAAGCGGAGAAATCCAGAGAAAAGATTTTATCCGGCTGCAGAACATCAGATTTGTGAGGATATGAAAAAGGTGACGTTGGATAAGATCATTTCTGTTTTGAGTCAGGATGGCGCAGGATTGGAAATGCCGGAGGATTTTATGGATAAGGCACACGCACCTTTAAAGCGCATGCTGGAGTTATCCAGATAGGCAGGGAACGTATGAAACGAATGTATGATGTGATTATTGTTGGCTGTGGTGTTGCGGGATGTTTTGCAGCATTGCATTTGCCGGAGACAACAAAAATATTGATGGTTACAAAGGCAGAACTGGAAGAAAGCGATTCCTTTCTCGCTCAGGGCGGTATCTGTGTGCTTCATGATGCGTCAGATTATGACAGTTTTTTTGAAGATACAATGCGGGCCGGGCATTATGAAAACAGAAAAGAATCGGTGGACATTATGATTCGTTCTTCCAGGAATGTCATTTGTCAGTTAATTGATTATGGCGTGGATTTTGCCAGGGAGAATGGGGAACTTCTTTATACGAGAGAAGGGGCCCATTCAAGAAACCGGATTCTGTACCATGAAGATATTACCGGAAAAGAGATTACCAGTACTCTGCTGGAACGCGTTATGGAGCAAAAGAATGTCACTATTATGACACAGACAGAAATGGTTGATATTCTTGCAAGGGATAATCAGTGTGACGGTGTGATTTTAAGAACGCCGGAAGGAGAACTGGTTCCGGTGTTTGCCCAGGATGTCATCTGGGCCTGCGGCGGTATTGGCGGAATTTACGAACATTCAACGAATTTCCTTCACTTAACAGGAGATGCATTGGCACTGTCCTTAAAACATGGCATCGAAGTAGAGCATATGGATTATGTTCAGATCCATCCGACGACTTTATATACGTGCCGGCCGGGACGAAGTTTTCTCATTTCCGAGTCGGTTCGGGGTGAAGGCGCGGTTTTATATAATAAGCAGGGAGAGCGGTTTGTGGATGAGCTTCTTCCGAGGGATGTGGTGACGGAGGCAATCCACCGCCAGATGGCAAAAGATCACATGCCTTATGTACGGCTTTCTTTCTTGACAATTAAGGATATGGATGTCCGGGAACGTTTCCCGAATATTTACGAAAGATGCCTT
>CATYEA010000126.1 GCA_958405355.1 uncultured Lachnospiraceae bacterium | reverse complement strand
CCATTCCGACAAAGCATAAGCTGGCCGGCGGCACGACAAAATATGCCCTTCGTAAAGCAGCAGAACGGCATATTCCGGAAGCAACGGCAATGAAGAAAAAGCTTGGTTTCCCTGTACCAATCACATTGTGGCTGAAAGAAGATAAATACTATAATCAGGTGAAGGAAGCCTTCACAAGTCCTGCAGCAAAGACATTTTTCAATACAGATGAACTTGTAAAAATGCTTGACCAGCATAAAAACGGTAAGCTGGATAACAGCAAGAAAATCTGGGTCGTATATATGTTCCTGATGTGGTACGATGTTTACTTTGTGCGTTAAAATGTGTCATTTTAATGTGAAAATGCAGTGAGGATAAGAAAATGGATAAGAATTTATTGCAATTATATGCAGTTACAGACAGACAGTGGCTAAAAGAAGGGCAGAGCCTTTCGGAGGTTGTAGAAGCGGCTATTCGGGGAGGTGTGACCCTGGTGCAGCTTCGTGAAAAGGAGATGGATGATGAGGCGTTCATCCGTGAAGCTCTGGAGGTAAAGAAAGTTACCGATGCCTATGGTATTCCGCTCATTATCAATGATAATCTGAAAGTTTGCCAGGCCTGTGATGCGGCTGGTGTTCATGTAGGACAGGAGGATTTGTGTGCAGAGAAAGCCCGTGCAATGCTTGGGCCGGACAAAATTATCGGCGTCACGGCGAAGACAGTGGAGCAGGCCAGGGAAGCTGTACGTCAGGGGGCGGATTATCTTGGCAGCGGCGCGATGTTCGGTTCTTCAACCAAGACAGAGGCCCGTCCGATGACATTGGAGGAGTTTAAAGTGATTCGGCAGGCGGTGTCTATTCCGATTGTTTTGATTGGCGGCATTGACGCGGAAAATATTTGCGAATTAAAAGATTCGGGCGCTCAGGGGGCTGCGGTAGTTTCAGGAATTTTTGCCCAATCCGATGTAGAAGTGGCCGCAAGAAAACTTAAAAGACTTTCTTTGGAAGTATTTCCGGAGCTATAAATAAAAAAACTCTCTGTCTTAAAGGGCAGAGAGTTTTCGGTATTTATTCAGCTTTAATCTGATAGAATCCTTTTTTGCCTTTCTTTACCATAAAGGCTTCGGAATCATTAAAATCTTTGGATCCATATACGGAATCAAAGGAAGGAACCTTCACATCATTAACCGTCACACCGCCCTGTTTAACAAGACGACGGGCTTCAGAGCGGGTTGGCGCCAGCTTTGTATCCACGAGAATGGAGACAATGTCTACACCGGCATCCAGGGCTTCTTTTGGATAAGTGTAAGTCGGTACGGAACCGGCAACGCCGCCGGAAACGAAGAGGGCCTTTGCAGCTTCCTGAGCTTTTTTAGCTTCTTCCTCGCCGTGAACGATTTTTGTAATCTCATAGGCGAGAACTTCTTTGGCCTTATTGATTTCAGCACCTTCTAAAGCACCAAGACGGCGAACTTCATCCATTGGAAGGAAAGTAAGCAGGCCAAGACATTCTTCAACCTTGACATCCTCAATATTTCTCCAGTACTGATAGAATTCGTATGGGGATGTTCTGTTAGGGTCAAGCCATACGGCGCCTTTCTGGGTTTTGCCCATCTTTTTGCCATCACTGGTGGTAAGAAGTTTAAAGGTCAGGCCGTAAGCCGGTTTCTGCTCTTTGCGTCGAATCAGATCCACGCCGCCGAGAATATTGCTCCATTGGTCGTTTCCGCCCATCTGGAGACAGCAGCCATAACGGCGGTTTAATTCCAGAAAGTCATAGGACTGCATGAGCATGTAGTTAAATTCAAAGAATGTTAATCCCTGTTCCATACGGGATTTGTAGCATTCAGCGGTGAGCATCTTGTTTACAGAAAAATGAACGCCCACATCTCTTAAAAATGAAACATAATTTAAATCAAGCAGCCAGTTGGCGTTGTTATCAAGAATGGCTTTATCATCATCAAAGGAGATAAAATGAGAAAGCTGTTCCTTAAAACAGTCCGCATTGTGCTGAATCTGTTCGATAGTCATCATCTGGCGCATATCGGAACGCATAGAAGGGTCTCCGATCATCGTTGTTCCGCCGCCGAGAAGAGCAATTGGACGGTGTCCGGCTTTCTGCATGTGCATCATTGCCATAATTGTAAGAAAATGTCCGGCAGTTAAGCTGTCGGCCGTTGCGTCGAAACCAATATAAAAAGTTACTTTTTCTTTCTCAAGTAATTCGCGTAATTCTTTTTCGTGGGTACATTGTTCGATAAAACCACGTTCCACGAGTGTATCGTATACACTTGACATCTTCATTCCTCCTAAATATCACTTCTCATAGACTAGCATATTTTTGGAAGCATTGCAAGCAGAAACCCGGTTTTATGGGCTTTTTTAGGCATTTTACCAATTGTTATATATGTAAAAATCTTATATAATAAATACAAAACGAAAACGTTTACGGGGGAAAAAGATGAAATATAAAATGATTGCTTTGGATTTGGATGGCACATTGACGAATTCCAAAAAGGAAGTTTCCGCACATACAAGGGATGTATTGATCGACATACAGAAAAGTGGAGCTATCGTAGTGCTTGCCACAGGGCGGCCGATCAATGGGGCCGTGGCTATCAGTCAGGAACTTGAACTGGATATTTATGGCGGATATATTCTTTCCTTTAATGGAGGGATTATTCAAAATTGTAAAACAAAGGAAATTATTTTTCAGCAGAAAATTCCAGCCGAATATATTCCAAAACTCGGTGCAGCCAGTCGTAGATTTCAGGTTCCGATCGTTACCTATCAGGGGGATTATATATTAACTGAGGATACAACAGATAAATATGTTCGTTTGGAAGCGGGAATTAATAAAATGGAAATCCGGGAATTAAATAATTTTTCAGAAGAAGTTCATTTTCCTGTGACAAAATGTCTGATGGTGGGGGATGGTTGGTATTTGGAACAGATATTGCCGGAGATGCGCAGAGAATTTGGACATATATTGAATATTTTCCGCTCAGAACCGTATTTTATGGAGATCACGCCGCCGGGAGTCGACAAAGCCTTTGGGCTGGAACAGCTTTTACAGCGTACAGGGATTCAGAGAGAAGAACTGATCTGCTGTGGTGATGGCTATAACGATATATCTATGATCCAATATGCCGGATTGGGCGTGGCCATGGAAAATGCACAGAATGATGTGAAGGCCGTAGCCGACATTATTACGGATACAAATGATGACGATGGAGTTGCACATATTGTAGAAAAATACATGAAAAACAGATAAAAGAAAAAACAAGAAAAATATGTAAAAAAAGGGTTGACAAATTGTCATTAGTACGGTAGAATCATTTATGCAGTCGGGCAACAGAAGTTGTTCACTACAATGGCCTAGTGGCTCAGTTGGTTAGAGCGCCGCCCTGTCACGGCGGAGGTCGAGGGTTCGAGTCCCTTCTGGGTCGTTTAACATTATACAGATGTACTAGTGTTAAGTTAGTATATGGGGTCTTAGCTCAGCTGGGAGAGCATCTGCCTTACAAGCAGAGGGTCACAGGTTCGAGCCCTGTAGGTCCCACGAAGTCGAAAGACTTAATTAATTTCATATGGCGAGGTAGCTCAGTTGGCTAGAGCATGCGGTTCATACCCGCAGTGTCGGGGGTTCAAATCCCTTCCTCGCTACACAGTGAAGTCCAGAAATCTTGTGAAATCAAGGGTTCTGGACTTTTTGTTTTAGAATCTTCGTATTTAATTCGGGCAGGACTAATGATAATTAGATAGGCAGCCTTGAAATTATTTCCTCTTTCTGGTAGATTATTAAGAGTCAGGAGTGAATAATATGAGAATAGGTATGGGTTATGATGTTCATCGTTTAGTAGAAAACAGAAAATTGATTCTTGGAGGTGTGGAGATTCCTTATGAAAAGGGATTGTTGGGACATTCGGATGCGGATGTGCTGCTTCACGCCATCATGGATGCGCTGCTTGGCGCTGCGGCCCTGGGAGATATTGGAAAACATTTTCCGGATACGGATCCGGCATATAAGGGCATATCGAGCATTTTACTGTTGGAGCATGTGGGACGGCTCCTTGAAAAAGAGGGGATACGGATTGGTAATATTGATGCCACAGTCATTGCCCAGCGGCCGAAATTAGCCCCTTACATTATGAATATGAGAGAAAATATTGCAAAAGCTTTGAGTATAGACATTGACCAGATTAACGTGAAAGCGACCACAGAGGAAGGACTTGGATTTACCGGGGAAGGACTGGGAATTGCATCGAATGCCATCTGTCTGGTCGAGAAAGCATAAGGAAAATTATGAATAAAGGAATCGAAAAATTAACGGATTACTTTGTACAGGGATGTAAGGAAGACCGGAAATTAAATATCGGTCTGGAAGTAGAACATTTTAGTTTAAACCGGGAAGACCATAAGACCATGGTCTTTGACGGAAGTCATGGAGTTGGAGCATTGATGGAACAGCTTTCCTCCGGATATCCTGAAAAACATATGGAAGACGGAGCAATCATTTCCCTGGAAAGCGATGATATTTTGATTACTCTGGAACCGGGATGTCAGCTTGAAATCAGTACGGCACCCTTTGATTCTGTAGAAAAGGTGATGGAGGTATATCACCTGGCCCGCAGGGAAGTGGAAGAAGTGTTGGATTCCTGGGAATATGATCTGGTGACCGAAGGCTATCTTCCACATGGAAAAGCTGCCGGAATTCCGTTAATTGGCAAAGAGCGCTACCGGTGCATGGACAGATATTTTAATCAGACAGGAAAATATGGAAAAAATATGATGCGGGCTACAGCGGCTTGTCACGTATCTGTGGATTATTTTGATGAAGAGGATTTTGTAAATAAATACCGGCTGGCCTGGCTTTTAGATCCTTTGTTTGCCCTGTTGACAGAAAATGTGTCCTGTTTTGAAGATGAGCCTTTTAACAGCCATCTTTTGAGAGACACAATCTGGCAGGGTGTCGATCCGAAAAGGAGTGAAGTGTGTCCGGATATTTTTGATGAAGATTTTGGATTTGAATCCTATGCCCGATGGCTTATGGAGGTTCCCGTCATTGTTGTCAATGATGGGGATACTTATCGTTATGAGCCGGAAAAAACGATTGGACAGTGCTTTGAGACTTATGGTGGGGATGAAGCACTGTTAAAACATTATTTGTCGATGGCCTTTCCGGATATACGTTTGAAGCAATTTATTGAGATCCGTTCCGGGGACAGTATGCCGGAAAGCTATGTGCGAGCCTATTGTTCCCTGATCAAAGGTATCTTTGAAAATGAGGAAACAGTCGCAAAAATGCTGTCTTTATTACCACAGAATGTAGATGCTATTATGGATACAAAAGCAAGCTTGAAAGCTGATGGTTATAAAGGAATGGCCTATGGTCAGGATGTTCGTCTTATGTTATACTGGCTGTTAAATGAAGCGGCAGCGAATCTGGAAGGCGGAGAGTGTGAAGCTTTGGAAATCTGGTATCCGTTGATAGAAAATGAAGCAAACATGCAGGGAGTGACAGAAAAATGAAGGCACAGGAACTGAGTGAAAGAATCGGTGTCTATATCCGGGAGCATATGTCAGAGAGTGAAAAATCTGCCATGCGCATGGAGGAATATATCAAACATTCGGATTTGAATGCAGGCGGCAATAATTATACCCGGACGCTCCAAATCCCGAAAATATATGATAGAAAAACAATCGATAGGTTTTCTGAGATCGTGGATACGACTTATGGAATATTTGAAAAAGTGATTCAGAACTATCTGGATGATTCGGAGTATCGGAAGCTGTTTCCTTTTTCAAAGAAACTGGAAGAATTGATTCTTCTGCCTGTCGCTTATTCAGTGACTGTTCCAATCTGTCGGATAGATATTTTCTATAATGAAGAAAACGGCGATTTTAAGTTCTGTGAATTTAATACGGATGGCACCAGTGCTATGAATGAAAATAAGGTGCTGGATGATATTTTATATATGAATAATGCCTGGGTGAATTT
>CATYEA010000125.1 GCA_958405355.1 uncultured Lachnospiraceae bacterium | reverse complement strand
TCCTTGTCCATGTTCACGCACCTGCCTTTCGTCTTATCTTGTATATATATTTTACTGCAAACAGACGCATTTTCCTGCACCTGTACATGAGCGTATGCTCACAATTAAGAACATACCATCGTAAATACATACGGATTTTCCTTAATTCACGCATTTTTTCACTCTCCAAGTCAATTTGCATACAAATTCTATTGTTTCTGCAATGACCGGAGGCGACCGGCAGGAAGCGCGTTTATGTTGCATGAAGTATGCGATAGGAATCAGGCCGCAGGTATGCAGGCAAAAAAAATCACGCAGCTACCATACGGTAACTGCGTGACAATTAACTTTACGGCTTCAAAAAATCTGATTCTTTGCCGTAGCTTGTGATGTAGACACCCTTTTGTGCACGAGTCATCGCTACATAAAGCAGACATTTTTCTGATGTTATTGACTCAGCTTCGGAAACAGTGTCAGTCTTATTGATAGCAGAAGGTAGTGGAATGATTCTATTGTTCACAGCCGCAATAAAAACATATTTGAACTCCAAGCCCTTTACGCGATGCATAGTAGCAACCCGTAAACCATCAAAACTGCGGTCATCTACCTTGTTTCTCTTAATCGCGTATGAACGGATACCAGCTCCTGTAAATAATGCGATATAATCGTCAACAAGTTTTTTGGTCCGTGCAACTACACAAATATCCGTGAGTGCGACGCCGTTGTTTTTGAGTTTTTTTACTTCGCTTAGAATGAAATCAAATTCATCATTCGCGTTGCTGAAATTATCGATGATTGGCTTTTCACCATGGGTAAGCGATTGGCACTTATCTCCAATATCTATCCCTTCGTCCAAGTCATCAAAAGAAATACCGTTCAATAATGCAAATGCATGTTTTCGAATTTCCTCGGTAGTGCGGTAATTGATTTTCAGAATACTGCTACGACCGCGTACATTGATGCCACATTTAGACAAAGTAGGATGATTGTGATAAATACGCTGATGGGAATCACCCACAATGAAGATGTCATTCGGATGTTCTTCCCCGGCCAGCGCTCTAATCAGGCGATACGCGTTGTCGCTGAAATCTTGCCCCTCATCGATTATGATACTTGAATATCTCGGTTTTCTTCCTGCAGCCTGTAGAAGCTTCGTGCTTTCATACATGGCCGTGTTGATATCACGAATCTGATTTTCTTTCATCAGATTTTGATAATTCTCGAATACCTTCCAAATCTGTATCCTTTTTTTGCGGTCAAGTCTGGTTCCACGGCCGTTTCTGGTTGCTTTCACATATTTTTCGAGAGTAAGAGCTTCCTGGGCAATCACAACGCGGTTCCATTCTTCTTTGTAAAAAGAAACTTCAAACGGCAAATCGTTGTTAGCCAGCAAAATCGCTCTCTCCCAAAGAGGATCAATCGCATCATCATACCCGATCTGAGCGGAAAAACCGGATTCACGCAGGAACTGATTTACCCAGGCATCCAGATGGGTTACTTCAATTCTGCGCAGCTCTTCCAGAGTGCATATCTTGCGTAGATTCTCTCGAATATCAGCTGCAAGATTGGCAGTAAACGTAGTTACCAGGATTCTCTGCTGTCCTTCACATTTTGATGCCAGATACTTTGCCCTATGCATGGCAACAACAGTCTTTCCGGTACCAGCACCACCAAGGACTCTTGCAGAACCGGAGTATTCTTTCTGGACAATTTTTCTTTGCGTTGGATGAAGGAAAACACGCCACTTTTCCAGCGGTTCTGCCATAATCCGGCGAAGTTCATCCTCACCTTCAACCACAACAAAAGATTTCAATGTTGTGGGTACATCCAGAGCAGCCGACAAATCTTCAACGGAAGCAGCCACATTCTGTTCTTCGGAAACCAGTTCCAGAACTTCTTCCATCGGGAATCCCTCTGCTAACCAGGAAAGATGTTCATACGCATCGTGTGGCATAGCAGATTCTGCGTTATAGAAGTCCTCCTTACGAACGAAGCTCCTGACAAAGTCCAACTGCGCTTCCGGCACGCCGAGTTTTAATAGCTCATCATCCTGTGCGGCAGCAAATAGCGCCGCCATTTCAGGTGTAGATATCTTTTCTGCTGTCGTCTGAACATCGAACACCTGAATAGCACCGGTTTTAGGGTTGACCTCGCAGCGTTTGCGAGAAGCCCATTGATATGCTTCATCGTGATGATCGACCCATAAAAGCAAATATACTCCCGTTTCTTCCTGACGGACTACAATGCCGCGATAGGTATCATCAATCCGGACAGAATAAATTTTCTTGTCAACGCCAGAATTTATCTTTTCGTAGTTGATCCCAGGAGATAACGGATTGTTTCGGAATTTATTCACGAACTCAGTTACTTTTCCCTGAATCTGTCTGGGTAGACGGGCAAAAGACGTCAAAAAATCAGATGATATTGCAACTTTAATATTTTCCGTCATTAGTTATCACCTCCAAAAAGACTGGCAGTATCCATATCCGCAGCATCAAGTAAGTTTAGGATCTTCCATCCCATGTTTTCAAGCTTTTCTTTATCTTCAGCCTGATCGGCAGTCATAAAGCCAACATGTTTATCGGGCCATGCAATTTCCACAGTTGCGATGACTTCTCCATCGTCCCCCTCAACTTCATAACCGATGTTATCTTCATCTGGTGCAGGTATGCCAGCTTCTTTTGCAAAGTCGGAAAATGCTTTCGCATCGTCATCAAACAGAATCTCCTTAATTGCATCCCATGCATCATCAGTTGCTACGATGGAGGTTGCAAGGTCAGATACTGCATTTACTGAAA
This sequence comes from uncultured Lachnospiraceae bacterium, assembly GCA_958405355.1. Taxonomy (GTDB): domain Bacteria; phylum Bacillota; class Clostridia; order Lachnospirales; family Lachnospiraceae; genus Frisingicoccus. The sequence continues at coordinate 3,214 of CATYEA010000125.1, read as the reverse complement.
CAGGGAGTGTCAGGTAATCCATGCGGCTCATACCAGTAGACGACACAGCTATGAACTCTTCCGAGAATTGCATGAGGTTATGGAATCGCCAGAACCCATTCCATTCCTGCTCATACTTATCTGTCCTGTGATCTTTTTCATCATTGAGAACAGCACATACAGCAACAGCACCTTCCGTTTTAAGTTCAGATGCAAGGATGGCGGAATGAATAGCCAGATGCGCATTAGAATTTCTCGGAATCCAGCTACCGAATACCGTTCCGGGGAACACAAAATCAGCATCCGTAAAATGTGTCTGCTCGTTTACGGCATCGACAATCATCTTCCAGTTGTTGAAGGCCAGACTGTTCTTCATCAAAGTAGGTTCTAACAGGGAAAGCGAATAAGCATAAGCTTGTCCCTTAAAGACCTTTTCAGCATCAGGAAGCTGAAGATATTCAATCAGTAAATCAAAAGAAGATAGTTTGGCCGGTTCAACAGAATCCGCCTTATGCTTCTTAATCATATTCTGATACATTGTCTTGCCGGACGGCATTTTTTCTGCTTCCAGAGTTTCCGTATAAAAGTCTCCCTGAGGAGCAAAAGCGCTTTGAACATCCTTAAAGCTCAACGACCATACTCGGAAATTACCGCTTCTGCGGATTGCTTCACGCTTAATGGTATCATCAGAAACAATGTCCTTATGATATAAGAAACCATCCGTAAACACAGCTACCGGTTTGTGATCTGGTGCAGAAACAGGCCAGAATACAAAGTCAGGTTTGCAAGGTACAGATACTCCATTGCTTTCGTCAAGATAGACCTGCGGTTCAATTTCCCAAGCGTTGTTATCCAGCTTTACATAGTAACTGTGTTTTCCGTTCCGAATCGTATCACTTACATTGGCGGCACCAACCTCTGTACGCACCGCCTCCATAAATCTCTGCTCCAGTTCGCTGTCAAAAAGCGGGTTGACAGGGATATCGTTAATCTTATCAATCTTCTGGACATTATCTCTTCCAGACAGAATAGATTTCAGCATCCGGATTGCTGCTGTTCTTGAAATGTTGCCAATCTGCTGGCTTTGGCGATATGCATACAAACAATGGTAGCAACCATCTTTTTGCGGATCGTCCTTACAAGAACAATTTTCCATCACATGAAGCGCCTTTTCAAAAATTTCAATCAAGGCATTCTTTTCATGCATAAGCTGCTTCAGATAACCTGTACCGCCCGGAACAGAGTCATAAATGACAAGATATTGTTTACGATAGTCTGCGTCCGGAACAGGTACTTCGCTAACAGTTGCCCTTAGATGGTCAACATTACCGAAATACTCTTTCATACCCAACATGAACGCAGCTACAAAGGACTCCACCTTCACAGATGAGGAATCCATCGTTGTCGCCGGAACAAGCAGACGGAGGATCTCTGTAGTGAATTCCCGATACAGGAACAGACACTCCTCATAAGCATCCGCCTGCATCAAAGTAGTCATTTTTCTGGTTTTACAAGCAAAAGTATGGTTGGCTTTCCCGTGTTCGGGTTGGATTTTTCCACAATATTTGCAGATTCTGAATCCCTTGCGCACTTCTTCCACGCCGGAAACGGAAAGCTTTTCACCTGTCATATCACTCTCGCCAAAGTTGATTTCACGCAGGGTTGCCTTGCGAACAAACTCATACCCAAACGGGAAATCTTCATTGTCCATGCGATATGCACTGGAAATATCATGGTCTTCATCTACATCAACCAAAAGCTGCTTGCAGTAGAAAACGTTACTTCGGTCATCACTTTCATCGTTAATTAAGCTCTTGGTATAATCCATATTGGAGTAAACCATCTGAACTTTCAGCATCGTTCTGACCTGGCCAGCATCGGCCCATCCAGGACTTCCACACTGTGGACACGCAGATGTATATTTCCCGGTCTCCTCCATTTGTGCGTGAGAACAGTTTGGACAAAGCCTCCATCTTGCCGTCTGTGCCGTAGTCAAATCGACCTGATCTATCGTTAGCTTGCGCCCATCAACATAGAAACTGTTGTTTGGAGCAAATTCGCTGATAGCAGAAGAGGCACTGCGGCTGTACTCATACACCATCTTTTCATATTTTTTCTTTTGAGTGGGTACTTCCTCCTCTTCCTTACGATAAAGAATAGCACGAAGAATAATTCCCGCTTCCGGGAAAGCATAATTGGGCAGTAAGCCTTCATCGGACAGGAAATTAAAAGTATTCTTTTTTCCGATTTCCTGCAGAACCGTGAGAAGTGCAGATTCTTCGCTCTTCAATTCTTTGATTTCTTCATCATAGGAACTGTCTTTCGGCTTATTTTCCAGTTCCTTAATCATTTCCTTAAGAGCTTCAACACTTGCTTTCAACGTATCCTGCTGTTTTTTCAAATCCTCAAACGCATCCAGGATTTTTACATACATTGGGCTTTCATTTGAGCCATTGCCTCTGGCAAATACCTGCAATTCCTCTTTTGCATTCTCATCAAGATATGCTGCAAACATCTGCATGAAAGAATTCAGCTGCCGGGACAGCGTGCTTTGTACATAGTTCAGGAAATTAAACGGGAACATATCATCAGGCCGGCTATCCAGCTTCTTCAGGATAACGCCAACTTTATCCGGAATAGCGCCGTCAGGGATGCCCTTTTTTACCCAGGAATCCATACAGAAAGCAACAAACTGCCTTTCAAGTACCGCAGATGCTTTGAGGAAAATTTTGGGTGGCGTAACGTTTCCGGCAATCATTTCCAGAGGATCGGCATAGAAATACAAATCATGAGGTTTTGCATTTGCAATAGCCAGTGTCAAGGCATTCCCATCCTTACGTCCGGCACGTCCAGCACGCTGCAGGAACTGGCTCTGCGCAGGAGGCATACTGCACAATATAACAGTGGACAAGTCACCAATATCAATACCCATTTCCAAAGTTGGTGTGCAGGACAACACATTTGGATCCCAGAGTTCCTGCGTATCTTTACCGCGCTTAAAGTCAGTTTCAAGCTGCTCTCTATCCGGGCGTTCCAACAAACCTGTATGCTCTCTCGCGTTGATACGCGCCAAATCTCCGGCGCTATAAAGACGACCGTAATAATTAATTTCTCCTGTTTCGTATTCCTCCAGAAAACCGCCACAAGTGGAGCGCTGACAAGGCGCACCATTCCAAAGCTCTGCATTTTCAGCTGAAACAGCATATACAGAACCGCATTTATCACAACGCATCTG
>CATYEA010000124.1 GCA_958405355.1 uncultured Lachnospiraceae bacterium | reverse complement strand
GACAGCATAGGTACATCAGAGGGAATATCACCTACGGGCACGGTCATCAACCTGTTTGATTATTGGACGACAGAACGTTATCCTCAGGGCGGTGATTACGGTGAAGGCAATAAATTAGATAACGGAATTAACCAGAATCACACTTTGAAGTTTTTCAGAGACGGTCTTGCAGGAATAAATAAATGGACGGGAAGCGCAGCAGTTTATCCGAATATTGTGCAGAAATCACTGGTGAATGGTTATCCGGCCCTTAATAATGAAGTGACAAACAGCAGTGAATCATTGGCGTACCTGTTTGATCCGGAAGCGGAGAATGCATACAGACAGGTTTTCCGTGGGGTAAAAGGTCTGCTGCAGACAAATGATGCAGGATATTATTATTATAACAGTCAGGAAAATTTTGCTGAGTTTAATGAGGAAACCAATAGGATTACGTTGTATGACCACTGGGGCGTTGTGACCGGTGGAAATGGGCCGAATGGGCAGTTCTTTCCATTCAACAGTTTCAGAGATAATATACTGAGTAAGTCAACAGGGGCGTCCATGAACCATTATTTTGGAATGACGCTGACAGCCCGGTTTGTCCAGCGGTATGATGGCTATACGGATTCTTCAAGGCAAAAGGCGACGATTTTTGAATTTTCCGGTGATGATGATGTGTGGATATTTGTAGATGACGTGCTTGTGGCTGACCTGGGAGGCGTCCATGATGCGGCCAGCGTAAAGATTGATTTTGCATCAGGAATGGTGTCTATTAATGAAAAGGATACGCACACAATCTACAGTGCTTTTGATGCGGCGGGCAAGACGGAGAATACGCAATGGATAACGAATAGCAGTGGCACGCAGATTTTTGATAATGAAACTTATCATACGCTGAAGTTCTATTATCTGGAACGGGGAAATTACGATTCCAATTTAAAGTTGATGTATAACCTGACGGAGATACCGGTAACGTCCATAAATAAAGTCGATCAGTATGGCGAAAAGGTGTCGGGAGCCAGGTTTGCAGTATATGCTGCGAATGGCCAATATAACTATCTCAGTGATCTGGGCGGACAGGCGGTCACTCTGACTGATAATTATTACTTTGGTGAAAATGGTGATATTATTGACAGTGGAAATGGCGATATCCTCGTAAAAGCAAGATATATAGGGACGACAGACAGCAGTGGTCAGATGATTTTTAAAGATGCGGACGAGATGCCGTATACTCTGAATGATTTGCAGAGAATGTTCGGGGAGTATTTTATTCTGCGGGAGGTCCACGTGCCGGATGGGTACCGGTTGGTGAAAGATGAAATTTATCTTAAAAATACAGGAAAGATGCTTCTTTGCGAAAATTCCTATGAGTCCGGTGTAAATGCTTCGTCGACGCTTATGGTGGTTGCCACGGATACACTTTATCTGGCAAAAGGCGGGACACAACATTTTTATGATCCGGAGAATAGTACCCCGCCAGAGGGAACACTATTTGCCGTTGTAATGAAATATACGGGTGAAGGCGCAGACGGCTTGACAAAACAGAATAATTGGGTGCCGGTCTTCGGCGATGACAAGGATGGATACAAGGTCGTAGAACCGAATGGTGATTTGATTCAGGCCGCCATAACAGCGGCCAAAGGCTCAAAAGCATTAAATCAGGAGGTTGAGTTTTCGGCGGCCATGAATGGCACGATGCAGTTGAATATGAAACATCTGCCTGGAAGTATTGCGAATTATTATTACATGCTTGGAGATAGCCAGAAGGATCAAACCGAATATACCATAGCCTATTATTGGACAGAAGCCGGCAGCCTGGAAGGAGCGACCTCTCAAAATACATTCCGGGTTCTTGCGGATAAAGATGAAAGCACGGGAAATAACGGATTTGACCGGGCCTTTGGTTCAACAATTTCCGTGCCTAATGTGAATAATCGTTTCTTTGTCCAGAAATTTGATGAGGATGGCAAGACATTGCTCAATGGTGCCGCCTTTGCAATGTACAGAGTGGACAGTGACAGAGGCCAAACCTATTATATAGCCGATGGCGATGACGGTATAGGTATTCTATTGGGCCAAAACGAAGGAGATAATACGGGTACGGCCTGGAAGCGAAACAGTAATGAAGAATTTGAATACCGGGTGGATGCGTCAAACGGTGTGATCACAGTTGGAAAACTGGATGAAGATGGGAATTTTACGACTGAGTATATGATATCTCCGGCAGTAAATGCAAAAGGAGAGTCTGTGTTCGCTGCAACAGTTTCCGGTTCGGAAAATGGGGTTGGTGAGGACGGTACTTTAAGCTTTTCTAATTTACAGGATGGCCTCTATTGTTTGAGAGAAGTATCTGCGCCGGATGGTTATAAGATTAATGTGACGGAAACATTGGTTTCGGTAAACGGCGATGCAATTTATGTAGATGCCGGTGAGGCTGATGATGGCGTGACTGTAGGTTCAGGACCGGGTTATGTTTTAGCGACAATGCGGCAGTTTGCTTCAGACGGTGATATTGATAAGACATTGACCTGGATATATACGATGCTTCGGGTGAGTGAGGGTTCAGGTATTCCGATCGGCGATTACAAAACATGGCCGTATGCTACGGGACTGACGGAGAGCAGCGCTGATCCACAGGATGCACTGCGCACTTATTTTAAATATGATGCTGCCAGTGGAGATGAGAAAGATGCAATCTTTAACTACATCTTAAATACAGAGAAAAAGGGAACCGGAACCCGGCGGCTTTATACCGATGTGGGCTGGTCCTACCTTGAGGTTTATCAGGATTACGCTTATAAGGAAACGGCTGAAGCGTCAGGAGCCAACTATGACAATCTTAAGGATATAGATATTTCCAAGATATTTTCCCGGTCAATTTATGTTCGGGTAATAGATCAGCGTACCGGCGGCGAACTGCGAATCAGCAAAATTGTTGAAAATAAAGCAGAGGATACGACGGAATTTCAGTTTAATGTAACACTGACGGATAAAAACGGAACGACGTTGGAAGACGATTATCCATACAGAGTCGAAACTGCAGATGATTCAGGAACCGGAGCAAACGGGACTGTTAGCAGCGGAACTATTGTCAAAGGCAGCGGCAGCATTACGCTTCGGCATGGCCAGACGGCTGTGATCCAGGGAATTCCGGCAGGAACCAGATATACGGTGACGGAAGCAAAAAGTGAAGATTATTCCACAAGTGCAGCCAGAGATAAAGGAAAGACAAAGGCCGATGAGGCTGCCGATGATACCGGCGAAAAGATTTACGTTTTTGATACAATTGCCGGGGAAGCCTGTACGGTCAGCGGTCAGTTGTATTGGAAAGTCGGAGCAGATGGCTTTGTGGATAGAACATCCACCGTGGATTATGTCAATAGCTTTCTGCCGGATATTACGATTCTGAAGTATCAGTCCGGTACAAATGGTGCTGGCCGGGTTACTCTTCCCGGAGCTCAATTCGTATTTTATTATACTGTTGTTGGGGACAATAATATAGAAACAAAATATTATTATAGTGAAATCGGCTGGACGACGACGGAAACGATTCTGACGACAAGCTCTGATGAAAGTACAAAAGGGATGATCGAGCTTTCCGGCCTACCGGATGGTGAGTACATTTTGAAGGAGAAAAAGGCTCCGGATGGCTATAATTGTATGACGGAAGATATTCGGATAACCATATCCGGAGGCAAAATTGAAGCGGCAGCGCCTGTGGGAGAAGTTGGTTTCAGTGAGGATAAATTAACATTGTACGTTCCAAACAGTACCGGCTATAAACTGCCGGAGGCTGGCGGCATGGGTACGACTCTGCTCTATGTCATCGGCGGCATTTTAGCTGCCGGTGCCACAATCTTGCTGATTACTAAGAAACGCAGCAGCAGGGAGAACTGTCCATGAAAAAGAGAAATTTATCGACAATCATTTTAATACTTATTTTGCTTGTAGGGCTGTCCTTACTGCTGTATCCCACGATCAGTGATTATGTAAATTCAAGGAATCAATCCCAGGCCATTGCCGTATACAATGAAAATGTGTCAAAACTTGGGGATGATGTTTACAAACAGTTATGGGCCGAAGCCCAAAGGTATAATGAGACCCTGATTTATAAAGCCGATCGTTATGAGATGACGGATGGAGAACGGGCCGAATATGAAAAATTGCTGGACATTTCAGGCAATGGAATCATTGGACATATTGATATTCCGGTAATTGATTGTACGCTGCCTATTTATCATGGAACAGATGATGCAGTTCTTCAGATTGCTGCGGGACATATTGAAGGCACCTCATTGCCGGTGGGCGGAGAGAGCACTCATTGTGTGATTTCAGGTCACCGGGGTCTGCCGAGAGCACAGCTTTTTTCTAAGCTGGATAAACTGGTGGTGGGTGACACTTTTATGCTGCAGGTGCTGGATCAGACATTGACGTATGAAGTGGACCGGATTCTTATTGTCGCGCCGGATAACATTGATGCGCTGGGAATTGAAGAAGGTAAAGATTATTGTACGCTGGTAACGTGTACCCCCTATGGGGTGAATTCGCATCGATTGTTGGTGCGGGGACACCGCGTTGGAAATCTCGAAACGGAAGGCCTTCGAGTGACCGCTGATGCAATGCGGATCGAGCCGTTGGTCATTGCTCCGATGGTGAACGTTTCTCTGTTGTTGCTGATGATGATTGTTCTTCTGGTGAGAAGCCGAAGGAAGAAGAGAAAAGAATGACGTAAAAGGTTATTTAGCATGAGGTCGTTTATTCTGTGATAGAATAGACGGCCTTTTTTGTTGTGTCCTCTATGTAAAAAAAATTTGAAAATGGATACAATAATGGCAATACAGCAAAGCCAGTTTCATGAAGGAGGGAAATATAGTGAATAACAGAATATTGACAGAATCAAATATAAACGCATTTTACAATTATTTAATTTGGGAAGAAAAAAGTATGGCAACCGTGGAAAAATATCTTCGTGACGTCCGTGCTTTTTTTGCATTTGCAGGGCAGATGGCCGTAAGCAAGGAAATGGTCATGAACTATAAAAGGGAATTAATTGAAAAAAATTATGCTGTTCGTTCTATAAATTCCATGTTGGCCAGTCTGAATAGTTTGCTGGGCTTTCTTGGGTGGAGCGATTGCAAAGTGAAAAGTCTGAAAATCCAACGGCAAATTTATTGTGCCGAGGAAAAAGAATTGACAAAAGCTGAATATATGCGGCTGCTCAAAGTATCTAAAGCTCAGACTCAGCTCAACCTGATCATGCAGACAATCTGCGGTACCGGAATTCGTGTGTCCGAGCTGAAATATTTTACGGTGGAGAATGTGCAGTGCGGAGAAATCGTGGTCAACTGTAAAGGAAAGACAAGAACCATATTGCTGCCCGGAAAGCTTAAAAAGCTGTTGATGGGATATGCAAAGAAAAAAGGAATACATTCCGGAATAATTTTTATCACAAAAAACGGAAAGCCTTTGAACCGAAGTAATATCTGGGCTCAGATGAAGCGACTGTGTAAAATTGCCCAGGTCAATCCAAGCAAAGTATTTCCCCATAATCTGCGCAAGCTGTTTGCCCGCACTTTTTACAGTATCGAAAAGGATATTGCTAAACTGGCGGATATTTTAGGCCACAGCAGCATTAATACCACTCGAATTTATATCATAACAACCGGGATAGAACATCGAAAAAAGATTGAACGATTGGGACTTGTGGTGTAGTTTCTTAAAAATAAAAAAGACATAATTTTCATTATGTAGTAATAGAGAAATTCAATACATAGATAAGTTATTAATTAAAATACATAAAAATGATAACATAGATATCTAGACATTGCAAGCAACGTGAAGAAAAAATGCAAAAGTGTACAAAATATTTCAAAGCGCCATAAAGTTAGGCGCTGCAAACTCCCCCTGAAGCTGGTTTCATGAAAAACATAGCCAGGGGGTCTTATTTTATCTGCCCTGGATTTATAGACAGCAGGGCTATTTCTTTTTATTTTATTCTGTGAACTACATAATGAAAATTATGTAAAT
>CATYEA010000123.1 GCA_958405355.1 uncultured Lachnospiraceae bacterium | reverse complement strand
ATATTGTAATCCCTTTTAAGCATCACGTCTACATCCCAAAATTCAAGAAAATCTTTCCTAAAATTCAACTATTCCTGACCACGAAGTGATATAATGAAACATGTAAAATTTTTGTTAAAGGAGCATTCTTATGAACTGGCAACATCTAATTTACTTTAAAAAGGTCGCTGAATGTGAACATCTTACCCGCGCCTCTGAAGAACTTTTTATTTCCACTTCCGCTTTAAGTAAAGCCATTGCCAATTTGGAAGAAGAACTCGGAATCGTTCTCTTTGAAAAATCAGGCAGAAATATTCAATTAAACCGATATGGAAAGATGTTTTACAATTATGTTGCGAATGCAACGGACGAGATTGAAGATGGTATTCATTTTATACAGAAGGCTGCAAATATATGTACCGGTGATGTTCATGTGAGCAGTATTTTTTCTGTAGGTACGAACTATCTCCCAGAACTTTTGAGCCGCTTTTATAAAAAATACCCTCAGATCCACATCGAATTATCCCAGAAAACAACCCGGCAGATTTTATCAGAGCTGAATGCAAATCAACTGGATTTAGGATTTTGCAGTGAATTTAACCAGGCCGAAGAATATCCTTCGATCAGCCGTGATCTTCTGTATGCCGAAGAAATATTTCTGGCTGTTCCGGCAGACCACCCTCTTGCTGAATGCTCAGAGGTATGTTTTGACGATATTCGGGATGAAGGCTTTATCAACTACAATTACGCTACCGGTATCGCCTCAACCATTCATCGCGCCATCCAGAAAACAGCAGGCCCGGACTTCCACTTAAAAACCGTTTTTTCCGTTAACGACCCATATACCATCACTCATATGGTAGCAAAAGGTCTTGGCCTCGGTTTTGTTATTGAAAATTCGAGCCTCTATACAACAAACATAAAACTTTTAAAGGTATCTGATTTGAATTTTTTCCACCCAATCTATATGGTATGGAAAGATAAGGTATACATGTCTCCGGCCGCAAATGCGCTGCGCGAATATGCTCTGTGTCACCGTTCACTGCGCACACCTTTTATACGCCCTGCTTTCTAGCGGCCAACAGCTTTATACTGCCGCTGTTTCGCCCGCCGCCTGCGACGTTTCGCAGCTCTGGAAGGCGCCAGCAGCGTCCAGCAAACAATTCGTACAAGCATGATTCCGAAGAAAGCGCCCGTACTGTCGATACACACATCTCTCAACGATGGCCCCCGGCCAGCGACAAAGGATTGATGATACTCATCGGTACAGGCAAAACCGACACAGATGATACCGGCCACCAGCAAAAGCGGAAAGCCACGAAGACCATAAACATAGAAAGGCAAAGCCACGGTAATGGCAAGAATAAAATATTCTGTCATATGGGCCGCTTTACGCACCAGCGGCTCAATCCTATCCGCATAGTCCTCAACCTGCCAGTCCTCTAACGGCTTATCCAGAATCCGGCCGCCGACTTCTACAATTTTACAGCTCACCCTGTGACTGAGCTGGCCCGAATCCACGCCGGATTGGGCAGAAAAAGAAAAAATAAGCGCCATCATAGCCAACATAGGCACAAATGAGAAGGGTTTCAATATAAAAAATAAAATACGTTTTAGCATAAATCACCAGTCCTTTAAGTAAGTACATAAAATGTTTTCTTCTTATCATACGCTCATAAAAACAAAAAATCAACAAAAGAAGGGAAATACGTGAAGAGAGTTACAAACACAAATGACATTTTAATCAAAAGATTTTGCTTTGGAATAGGGCTTGCTCTATTGGCAGCCGCAGCCGCAGCGGCTCCTTTCAGCGGCGGATTTAGCGGCCTTATAAGCGGATGGAAGGAAATTCTCATTTCCCCCTGTCCTCTGATTACAGACTATTTTGGGATTGGCGGCGTGGCCGGCACCTTTTTTAATGCAGCAATATGCAGCCTGACCTGTCTGTTGATCACCGTTTTATGCCGTGCACGAACAACACCATCCTTTTTGGCCGCTTATATGCTTTTAGTCGCTCATTGCTTCTATGGAATGAATTTCCTGAATATATGGCCCTGCTATATCGGTGTGATCATTTACTATCACCACAGAAAAAAAGATTTTAGAGAATATCTGCATATTGCCATGTTTTCGATGGCTTTCGGGCCTCTGGTCAGCGAGATGCTTTTTCGATACACCTTGGGTGATGCTTATGTTCAGGGCGATGTCCACATAACATTAACAGGAGTTCTGTTAACAATTGTCGTCGGGCTGGCCGCCGGTATTGCTCTTCCCGGGATGCTGGAAGGGGCTTTATGGATGCACAAAGGATATAACCTATATAACGGCGGACTGGCATTTGGCCTCGTAGGAGGGTTTTTATATGCTTTCCTATATAAAACCATTGGCCGTGAATCCGCAGGCCTTATAGAGCCAAATAATCCGTTCTATGATGGGCTCGGTGAATCCAATTGGTTTTTCGCCAATTTGTTTTTTCTGATTCTATTTGGCGCCTCGCTGATCATTGGTTATATATTGAATGGAAAAAGCTTTAAAGGTTACAGAAACCTCATAAAAGAAACGGGCCACTGGTCGAATTTTGCTGAGAAATACGGTATGCCGCTATGCTTTATCAATTTTGGATGTTATGGTTTTATGGTGCTTGCCTATATGAATCTCATTATGCTTCTGACTGAAGGCATGGCCTTTACAGGACCAACAGTGGGTGCCATTTTTGCAGCTATGACCTTTGCAGCCATTGGCCAGCATCCGAAAAATACCTGGTCTATATTTGTCGGGTACGGCCTTCTTTTCATATGTGTCACTTTTCTATGTATCATAAAAGGAGAAGCTGTTCCATGGACTTTGACGACCCAGGGTTATATAAACGGTGTAGCCTTCGCCACCGGATTGGCACCAATGGCCGGAAGATATGGCTGGCGGGTCGGAATTGCTGCCGGAATCATCAGTGCTTCATTATGCACTTCAACCGCAGCCGTTCACGGCGGATTTATGCTGTTTAACGGCGGTTTCACAGCCGGAATTACTGCATTGATCCTTGTACCAATTCTGGAGCACCATTTCCCACATATGAAGGTAAAAGGTGAATAAAAAAAATATAATTACAGGAAAAAAGACGGGCCTTTCGGATACCGTCTTTTTTTCTGTAATTATATTGCATTATAAGTTTAAGCTTAGGGATATTTTTAATATTCATTATAAAGAGATATTTCAGGGGATTGGTGCGATCCCCTGAAATACCTAAAATATTTTAATTAGTCAACTTTTTTTAAAGCTTCTGTTAACTTCGGAACGATCTTGTTCAGGTCGCCTACGATACCTAAATCGCAGATACCGAAGATTGGTGCAGATTCTTCTTTGTTGATAGCTACGATAAATTCGGATTCTTCCATACCAGCTGCATGCTGAATAGCTCCGGAAATACCACAAGCAACATAGAGGTCAGGACGAACAGTTTTACCTGTCTGACCAACCTGACGATCTTTTTCAATCCAACCGCTATCTACAGCAGCTCTGGAAGCAGCAACTTCACCGCCAAGAACGTCTGCAAGGTCTTTCAACTGTGCAAAGCCTTCAGCGGAACCAAGTCCACGTCCACCGGATACAAGGATCTTAGCTTCTGTGATATCAACAGATTTCTTATCTGTTTTAACAACTTCACAGATTTCAACATTCATATCTGCTGGTGTAAATTCTACAGCAAATTTTTCAACTTCGCCAACTTTGTCACAGGATTCTAATGCCTGCATAACGCCTGGACGTACTGTAGCCATCTGAGGTCTGTGATCTGCGCAAAGGATAGTAGCCATGATGTTACCACCGAATGCTGGACGAGTCATGTTCAATAATTTTGTTTCTGGGTCGATTTCCAGTTTTGTACAGTCAGCTGTCAAACCTGTATGAATTCTTGCAGAAACACGAGGAGCTAAATCTCTACCGATAGAGGAAGCGCCGAATAATACGATTTCTGGGTCATTAGCTTTGATAACAGCTGTAGTAGCTTTAGCATATGGCTCAGTTACATATTCTGCAAGCATTGGATCGTCAACAACGATAACTTTATCTGCACCAGCTTTTGCTAAATCGCCAGCAACAGCTTCAACACCGGAACCCATAAGAACTGCTACAACGTCCTGTCCTAAGTCATTAGCGAGTTCTCTGGCTTTTCCGATTAATTCATAACTTACTTTCATAATTTTGCCGTCTCTCTGTTCGGCAATAACAAATACGTTCTTACTCATTTCATTGAACCTCCTGACTTAGATTAGATAATATATTTCTCTTTCAGTTTAGCTACGATTGCGTCAACAGCTTCGTCTGGTGTTAAGTCTTTTAATACTGTACCAGCAGCCTTAGGCTGTTTTGTGAAGGACTGTTTAACTCTTGTAGGAGATCCTTTAAGACCGATATTAGCTTCATCAACTGTATCTTTAAGATCTTCAAGACCCCAAACTTTAACTTCTTTGGAATCATAAGCATCAACGATACCAGCAACTGTCATGTATCTAGGCTCTGCAAGTTCTGCTAAAGCTGTGATAACGCAAGGCATTTTAACTTTGATGATGTGGTAACGGTCTTCAAACTGACGCTGTACTTTCAGGCAATCGCCATCGATTTCAACGTTTTCAGCGTAGCTTACCTGTGGCAGTCCAAGGTGTTCAGCGATCTGTGGTCCAACCTGAGCTGTATCACCATCGATAGCCTGACGGCCTGTGATGATTACATCATAGTCGATTTTCTTTAATGCAGCAGCAATTGTAGAAGATGTAGCCCATGTATCAGCTCCACCAAATGCTCTGTCTGTTACAAGAATAGCTTCGTCACAACCCATAGCCAATGCTTCTCTTAAAGCAACATCTGCCTGAGCAGGTCCCATGGAGAGAACAGTAACTGTACTTCCCGGGCATTTTTCTTTTAACTGTAAAGCAGCTTCGATACCTGCTTTATCATCTGGGTTAATAATACTTGGCACACCATCACGGATCAATGTACCAGTTTTTGGATCTAATTTAACTTCGGTTGTATCCGGTACCTGTTTTGCACAAACAACAATCTTCATGATTTCTTCCTCCTATTTCTTATTTCACTGCGTTCATTACTGCGCCGCCGGCAACCATCTTCATAGCTTCGGATGTACCTTCGTAGATTTCAGTAATCTTAGCATCTCTATACATACGTTCTACTGGATATTCTCTGGAGTATCCATATCCACCCATTAACTGAACTGCAAAACGTGTAACGTCAACAGCAACCTGAGAAGCGTATAATTTTGCCATAGCAGATAATGGTGTGTAGTTTTCATGATCGTCTTTAGCTTTAGCTGCACGCCATGTTAAGAGACGAGCTGCATCGATTCTTGTCTGCATTTCAACACACTGGAACTGTGTATGCTGGAAAGAAGAAATTGGTTTTCCAAACTGTTTTCTTTCTTTGGAGTATTTGATAGCTTCGTTCAAAGCACCCTGAGCAATACCTGTAGCCTGAGCAGCGATACCGATACGTCCGCCAGCAAGAGCGCCCATAGCGATTCCGTAACCTTTGCCTTCTTTACCTAACAGATTTTCTGCTGGAATCTTGCAGTCTACGAATGCAAGCTCAACGTTGGAAGCAGCACGGATACCCATACGTTTGATGTTTTCACCAACGATAACACCTGGAGTACCTTTTTCTACGATAAATGCGGACATACCTTTTGGTCCTTTTGTCTTATCTGTTAATGCGAATACAACGTAAACATCAGCAAATCCACCGTTTGTAGCGAATACTTTCTGACCGTTTAAGATGTAATATTTACCATCTTCTGTTTTTTCAGCGATAGTCTTAGCACCGGAAGCATCTGTACCAGCACCTGGCTCTGTTAAGCTGAAGCAGCCAGACCATGTTCCGTTTACTAATGGTCTTAAATATTTTTCTTTCTGTTCTTCTGTACCGAAATCATTGATACATGGGCAGCAAAGAGAGTTATGTACGGACATTGTGATACCACAGCTAGCGTCTACTTTGGAGATTTCTTCCATAGCTACTGCATAT
>CATYEA010000122.1 GCA_958405355.1 uncultured Lachnospiraceae bacterium | reverse complement strand
CATGAATATGGATTTAAGCATTGACCTGCAGGGAAATGAACCGAAGGTTTTGATTTACCATACCCACTCTCAGGAAGCATTTGCGGACAGCCGTCCGGGCGAATGGCAGGATACGGTCGTAGGTTTGGGGGAAACATTAAAGAACAATCTGGAGAGCCGCTATGGCATTTCCGTTTTACATCTGACGGATACCTTTGACGTGATTGACGGTGTAACAGACCGGAGTGCAGCTTATACCTATGCGGAAGAAAGAATTTGGGAAGTACTTGAACAATATCCATCGATTAAAGTAATCATTGACCTGCACAGAGACGGTGTGGCCGAAGGAACACGGCTGGTAACAAATATTGATGGAAAAGACACGGCTCAGCTCATGTTTTTAAACGGTCTGTGCCGGACAGCGGCCAACGGGCCGATCGAATATCTTCAGAATCCTTATTTGACGGAAAATCTGGCCTTCAGTTTTAAGCTTCAGGCCAAGGCGGCCCAGTATTATCCGGATTTGATGCGGCGAATTTATCTGCGGTCTTATCAGTATAATTTACATATTCTTCCGAGGAGCCTGCTTGTGGAGTGCGGAGCACAGACGAATACGGTGGAAGAGGTGCAGAATGCTATGCCGCTGCTGGCCGATTTGCTGTATCTTGTTTTGTCAGGAAATTAGCCGGCATGTGGTAGAACTTTCAGAGAAAATGGGATATACTGGAAGAGCGGGACAGAGGTCCTGTAAATGATGTAAGAAAAATGAAAGAAATCCATAAATTTAATTTTTAAAAATACCTGATACAATAAATGCACAGGATAGATAAAGGAGTAAACCATGAAGAAACAAATAATACTTGTAGTGGATGATGACAGAGAAATTGTTCGGGCAATTTCAAAACTTCTGGAGCTCGAAGGTTATGAGACATTGAAGGCTTACGATGGGTTGGAAGCGTTGGACATCTTGATGGACCATACGGTGCATTTAATTATCATGGATGTGATGATGCCGAGGTTGAACGGTTTGTCTGCCGTAATGAAGATTCGTGAAACAAAAAATATACCGATTATTATTTTATCGGCGAAGACGGAAGAAAGTGACAAGATTATCGGCTTATCCATGGGGGCTGATGACTATGTCAGCAAACCATTCAGTACGGAAGAACTGGTGGCCAGAGTCAAAGCTCAGCTGCGAAGATATATGACGCTGGGATCGGCCTATGATTCGGAACCTGGAAGTGAGGAAATTCATCTGGGCGATCTGGTGCTGAATAAAGACCAGAAACAGATGTATGTCAGCGGTGAGGAAGTACGGCTGACGGCTACGGAATATAAAATTGTTGAACTTTTAATGTCTTATCCGGGACGTGTATTTTCTTCGGAGGAAATTTACAGCCGGGTGTGGAATGAAGATGCCTATGCAGTGGAAAACACAGTCATGGTCCATATCCGCCGGATTCGTGAAAAGATTGAAATTGACCCGAAAAATCCCAAATATTTAAAGGTGGTGTGGGGAATTGGCTATAAGATGGAAAAAGTATGAAATGTACGGACCGAAGAAACCAGGGCTTATTAAAAAATGCTTTTGGTTTTGTAAAGAAAAATGTACAACGATGACCGGACTTTATTGTATATCGGTTATTTTGTTGATGATTTTTATGAACATATTTATCGAATGGGGATTCTACGCGGACTATTCGCTGACACTGCCGTTGTACTTATCTGGAATTATGAATATAGTCCTCTGGGTCTATATGGCTAAACGGATTGATCAGGAAACATCCAGACCATTTTTTATGGAGTGGCTGAAGCGTTGGGACTGTGATGTGCTTGTTTTGATGTACGCTGTTATGCTCCTGATTTTCTTCGGCATTATGGTAGTTAGTTTTTACAATTTCCAGATACCGATATATGACTGGTATGGTGATTATTCAGGTTCATATTTTTCAGACAGCAGTTTTATGGTTGTATTCTTTCCAATCGCATTGGTAAATAATGCTTATATTATGTTGGTGATACGGCATTTGAAAAATCCTGAATTGCGGAAAGCGACTTTCTGTAAAAGAACGTATTACAGACTTCGGGAATGGCTTCGGAAAAAGAATCTGCAATATCAGAGAAAGTACCCGTTTGAACGGAAAATGCAGTTGGAAACGACGATAATGTCCGGGATTTTGGTAGTTATGGGAGTGCTCAGCCTGCTTGGTGTCAGTGCCTGGGGCTTTTCAAGACTTTTGACGGCTGTATTGATTCTTTTTGGTGCGGCCATCCTGTTTATATGGATTCATCAGCATAAAACCTTTCTCACCGATGTGGGAACACTGGTGGAAGAGATTCATGAAGTTTCCGAAGGTAATACATTGAAGATCAGTGCCATTCCGGAAGATTCTATGATCTATGATGCCGGAGAGGATCTGACACATGTTTTTGAAAATCTGAGCAACAGTGTGGAACGTCAGGTGAAGAGTGAGAAAATGAAAATCGATCTGATCACCAATGTGTCTCACGATTTGAAAACACCGCTGACATCCATTATCGGTTATATTGATTTACTTAAAAAGACAGAATTGTCCGATGAGGCCAGGGACTATGTGGATGTTCTATCGCGAAAGTCGGAACATTTAAAACATATGATCCAGGAGGTTTTTGAAATCTCCAAGGCTACCAGCGGGAATATGGAGCTTCATATCGAAACTGTGGATATCTGTACATTGATTTTACAGACGATGGGAGATATGGAGGAACGGATTGAAGATTCCCATCGGATTATCCGAAAAACTTTGGCGGCGGAGCCTCTGTATGTACTCAGTGATGGCCAGCGGTTATACCGGATTTATCAAAATTTAATCGAAAATGCATTGAAATATTCACTGGAAGGCAGCCGTATCTTTATCGATGCCTTCGGCGATGAAAAGACGGTAACGACCATTATTAAAAATACATCTTCTTATGAGATGAACTTTACAGAAGAAACGATCACAGAGCGGTTTACCCGGGGAGATATTAGCCGTACGACCGAAGGCCATGGCCTTGGACTTGCCATTGTCAAGAGTTTTGCGGAGGCCTGCGGCGGAAGATTCCATATTGATATCGACGGTGACCTTTTCAAAGCAACGGTCAAATTTCCGCGGCACATTCCGGAACCAAATGAACTTATGGCTCTTGAGGCTGTAGAAACTGAAAAAGCCTCCTGAAAAAACATATGACAAACGGGAAACCACGTGCTATACTCTATATTGAAAAAATATGGTATATAGAATGGAGGTAAGACCAGGATGGCAGCAGACCAGAGTAAAATCCGTAATTTTTGTATCATTGCACATATTGACCACGGAAAATCCACCCTGGCAGACCGTATTATTGAGATGACAGGGACGCTGACGAGCCGGGAGATGCAGGCTCAGGTTCTGGACAATATGGATTTGGAACGGGAGCGGGGAATTACAATTAAATCTCAGGCTGTACGGATTGTATATAAAGCAAAGGACGGCAATGAATATATTTTTAACCTGATTGATACGCCGGGACATGTGGATTTTAATTATGAAGTATCCCGAAGCCTGGCAGCCTGCGACGGTGCGATTCTTGTGGTGGATGCGGCGCAGGGGATTGAAGCCCAGACATTGGCCAATGTATATCTGGCACTGGACCACAATCTGGATGTGATGCCGGTCATTAACAAGATTGACTTACCGAGTGCGGAGCCGGAACGGGTTAAGAATGAGATTGAAGATGTGATTGGTATTGAGGCGGAAGATGCACCGCTGATCTCATCAAAAAATGGAATTAATATTGAAGAGGTTCTGGAACAGGTCATTGAAAAGATTCCGGCGCCGGAAGGTGACCCTGAGGCCCCGTTAAAGGCTTTGATTTTTGATTCGATTTATGATTCCTATAAAGGTGTTATCGTCTTTTTCCGTGTAAAAGAAGGAACGATTCGCAAAGGCACCCGTGCCCGGATGATGGCGACAGGCGCTGAGTTTGAAACGGTGGAAGTCGGCTATTTTGGTGCGGGCCAGTTTATTCCGTGTGATGAATTATCTGCCGGTATGGTTGGTTATATGACGGCCAGCATTAAAAATTTAAAAGATACCCGTGTGGGTGATACGATCACTGATGCAAATCATCCATGTGATGAAGCTCTTCCTGGATATAAGAAAGTCAATCCAATGGTGTACTGCGGTATGTATCCGGCGGATGGTGCAAAATATCCGGATTTGAGGGATGCGTTGGAAAAACTCCAGCTCAATGATGCTTCCCTTCAGTTTGAAGCAGAAACATCTGTGGCTTTGGGCTTTGGATTCCGCTGCGGATTCCTTGGTTTGCTCCATTTAGAGATTATTCAGGAGCGTCTGGAACGGGAATACAATCTGGATTTGGTGACAACAGCACCATCAGTTATTTATAAGGTGCATAAGACCAATGGTGACGTCATTGATCTGACCAATCCGACCAACTTGCCGGACCCGTCGGAGATCGAATATATGGAAGAACCAATTGTGGCGGCTGAGATTATGGTGACGACGGAGTTTATCGGTCAGATTATGGAATTATGTCAGGAGCGTCGTGGAACTTATCTGGGAATGGAATACATGGAGGAAACCCGCGCACTGCTGAAATATGATCTGCCGCTGAATGAGATCATTTACGATTTCTTTGACGCATTAAAATCCCGGTCCAGAGGTTATGCATCCTTTGATTATGAGATGAAAGGCTATGTCCGGTCTGAACTTTGTAAGTTGGACATCCTCATTAACCGTGAGGAAGTGGATGCCCTGTCCTTTATCGTGCATAAGGATTCGGCTTATGAGCGGGGCCGCAAGATGTGTGAACGTCTGAAAGAAGAAATTCCAAGACATCTTTTTGAAATTCCGATTCAGGCCGCCATCGGCAGCAAGATTATTGCTCGTGAGACGGTAAAAGCCATGCGTAAGGATGTTTTGGCAAAATGTTACGGCGGTGATATTTCACGTAAGCGGAAGCTTCTGGAAAAACAGAAAGAAGGAAAGAAGCGGATGCGTCAGGTGGGTAATGTGGAAGTGCCGCAGAAAGCCTTCATGGCAGTTCTGAAGCTGGATGATAAATAAAAACAGAAAAAATATGAGACGGTAAGGCTGTTTAGCCGAACCGTCTTATTTTTTTTGCATACTTGACAGTGTCTAGATTGGGTGCTACTCTAAATGTAGACAACGTCTAGATTGGAGGAATGATAATGAGAGATACCTATCATCATGGAGATTTAAAAAAACAGTTAATACTGGTTGGCATTGACATCATTAATCAGGAAGGACTGGAAGGATTGTCCCTGAGAAAGGCAGCGGAACGGTGCGGCGTCAGCCACGGTGCGCCTTACAGCCATTTTAAAAATAAAGAAGAATATTTGAAAAATATTAATGCTTTTGTGGAGAATGCATTTTCAGAAGCTCTTATGGAGGCGGAAATGAATAACAATGGTGACGAAAAAGGAAGGATGGCGCGGATGGCCAGAGCTTATGTTGGATTTTTTTGCCAGCATCCATCTTTCTACAGCTTTTACACAAAGTATGCGGAATTCCGAATTGATATTCATGAAACCTCTATTGATTGTGTCGGTGCGAAGCCCTTTTATATTTTTAAAAATGCGGCAGAGCAATTTTTAAATACGAAGGGTATGCCAAAGGAAAAACAGGCGGCGCAGATTATACAGATGTGGGCGCTTGTCCAGGGGATTACCATGTTTGCTGTCATGCCTTCAATACACAATGATTTAAAGTGGGAAGAGTATACGGAAAAATTATTAATGAATAAGGAGGACTGAAAATGTTGATTATTCATGATTTGACTCCGGAGGAAGCCGGGAAATTTGATTTTGGAGAAAACAGGGTTATTTTTGATAATGGGAAGATACGGCCGTGTATCGGTTGTTTTGGCTGCTGGCTGAAGACGCCGGGAAAGTGTGTGCTTCGTGATGGATATGAGGCGATGGGAAAGGCCTTTTCAGAGTGTGATCGCCTTGTAATTATTTCAAAATGTACCTATGGGAGTTATAGTCCCTTTGTGAAAAATGTATTGGATCGGAGTATTGGCTATATAAGTCCG
>CATYEA010000121.1 GCA_958405355.1 uncultured Lachnospiraceae bacterium | reverse complement strand
GGTATGAAGGGTATACGACGAAACAGATTCAGCGTATGACCCATATCGAGCATTGTACAAAGGATATCCGGGCAGCGGTGGCCGGAGAGAAGGAGACGGACGGCGATGTGTTTATCTGGTTTGACTATCTGAACCGGGATCCATTGACCTATAAAAGCCGGACCGTTGAGGTGAAAATAGATGAGGTTGACAAAGAAACAAAGAGTTGAAAAAGTCCTGAGTTTACTGGATGAACATTATGGGACAGAAAAAATTTGTTATTTAAATCATGAAAGTCCGTGGCAGCTTTTGATTGCGGTGATTTTAAGCGCTCAATGTACGGATGCCCGGGTAAATATTGTGACCGGACCGCTGTTTGCGCGTTATCCCGATGCGGCAGCTCTGGCGGACGCTGATATTGACGAGGTGGAGGAACTGATTCATTCGGTGGGCTTCTATAAAAATAAAGCCCGGAATATTGTATTGGCCTCCCGGAAAATTGTTCAGGAGTTTGGCGGAGAGGTGCCGGAGACTTTGGAAGAGCTGACGTCTCTGGCCGGAGTTGGACGTAAGACGGCTAATGTGATTCTGGGGAATATTTATGATGAACCGAGTATCGTGGTAGATACCCATGTGAAACGGATTTCGAAAAAACTTGGATTTACAAAGGAAACCGATCCGGAAAAGGTGGAATACGCCTTGATGAAGGTGCTGCCGAAGGATCACTGGATCATGTATAATATACAGATCATCACCCTGGGAAGGCAGATATGCACGGCACGAAGTCCAAAATGCGGTGAGTGTTTTTTAAGGGACTATTGTCCGTCCTGTGAGGTGAAATGATGGTAAATTCTTATGTATGTTTTGATTTGGAGACGACGGGACTTTCACCAGAGAAGGACGAGATTATCGAAATTGGTGCCGTCAAGGTCGAAGAGGGGAAGGTGATCGACCGGTTTTCCCGGTTTGTGAAGCCGGATAATCCGATTTCACCGATGGTGACTTCATTGACCGGTATCAGCAATGATATGGTGGCTGATGCAGGGCCGACGGACCGGACAATTTATGATTTTCTTTATTTTTGCGGGGAATACCCGGTGGTTGGACATAATCTGATGTTTGATTACCGGTTTACATACCGATATGCGAAGAAATATTATATGGATTTTAAAAACGACGGACTGGATACGTTAAGGATTGCACGGAAGGTTTTGCCGGACCTGCCGTCAAAAAGCCTGGAAAACCTGTGTGATCATTACGGCATTGTGAATACTTCGGCCCATCGGGCTTATCATGATGCGCTGGCGACGGCGAAGCTGTATCAGACGCTGAAATATTATTTTGGCGCGTCGGAGGAAAAGCTTTTTACGGCGGCGCCGCTGGTGTGGAAGCAGAAGAAAATCCAGCCGGCGACAAATCGGCAAAAGGAATACTTGAAGGAATTAGCAAAATATCATAAAATAGACATTAATAGCGATTTGGAAACTCTGACCCGGAGCGAAGCATCCCGGCTGATTGATAAAATTCTTTTTCAGTATGGCCGGATGATACGGCAGGGCGGGCCGGGGTCTGTGAGAAAATAAGGAGTGAATAGAGCATGAATCGTAAAACACGGACAATCGTTTCAAGAGTCATTGTTATATTGTTAGTTATAGCAATGGTGGCTGGAATTTTAGTTTCATTTTTATAAATATTAAGGAGCTTTTAATATGAAGATTGGTAAAGTACCGGAGAATGTTTTAAAACGTTCGGTATTTAAACAGATAAAATTAAAAAGAGACGAAGTTTTGATCCATCCGGGGGTGGGTGAAGCTTGTTCCGTATTGGAACTTGCGCCGGGGGAAGTATTTGTTCTTTCTACGGATCCGATCACGGGGGCGGCTTCGGATATCGGTACTTTGGCTGTCCATGTAACGGCAAACGATCTGGCCTCGGCGGGGGCTGAGCCGGTGGGGATACTTTTGTCCATACTTTTGCCGCAAGACGCCGAGGAGGCTGATTTGAAATCTCTGATGCGGGAGATCGAATCGGCCTGTGAACCATTAAATATAGAAATTATCGGAGGTCATACCGAAGTGACAGCGGTGGTCAATCAACCGGTGGTTACGGTAACTGGCGTTGGCAAAGTGAAAAAGGACGCAGTCATTTTCACAAAAGGCGCCCGGCCGGGACAGGATATTGTAGTGACCAAATGGGTCGGTCTGGAAGGCACTTCCATCATTGCATCTGCCAAAGAAGCAGAACTTCGTGAGCATTACAGTCAGGAGTTTGTGGACCGGGCAAAAGGCTTCATCCAGTATATATCTGTAGTCAGGGAGGCATTGCTTGCCAGAGACTTCGGTGTTTCGGCCATGCACGATATTACGGAGGGCGGAGTTTTCGGCGCCCTTTGGGAAGTGGCGGCCGCAGGCAATGTGGGTCTTACGGTAGATTTGAAAAAGGTTCCGCTGAAACAGGAGACGGTGGAAATTTGTGAGTTTTTTGATTTGAATCCGTATCAGCTTATTTCCAGCGGGTCCATGCTTATCGCCTGCGATAAGGGACATGATTTGGCGGAGCTTTTGAAAAAAGAAGGTATCCACAGTGCGGTCATCGGTAAGTTTACAGATAATAACGATAAAGTCATTATTTATGACGAGGGGGAGACGCGTTATCTGGAACCGCCGAAAACGGACGAATTATATAATATCATATAGATTTTCTTGGAGGATTAGTAAAAATGAGTGAATTAAAAGAAAAGATTTTAGCCATTATGGAGAAGAACAGTAAGGTCAGCGTGGAAGATTTAGCTGTTCTCCTGGGAGATACAGAGGATAATGTATCCAGAGCGATTTATGAAATGGAACAGGATAAGATTATTTGTGGATATCACACCCTGATCAACTGGAATAAAGTGAATAACGAGAAGGTCATTGCCATGATCGAAGTTCGGGTAACACCGCAGCGGGGCCAGGGATTTGACCGAATCGCAGAGAGAATTTACAATTTCAGCGAGGTGAATTCGGTGTATTTGATTTCCGGTGGATTTGACCTGATGGTCATGCTGGAAGGAAAGACTTTACAGGAGGTTGCCATGTTTGTTTCGGATAAGCTGTCTCCTCTGGATTCCGTACTCAGTACAGCGACCCATTTTGTACTGAAAAAATACAAAGAACACGGGACGATTTTTGTTTCCCAGAGCCCTCGTGAAAGGATGTTGATTACACCGTGAAAAACATGTTAGCAGAACGTACCGTAGGCATCAAGCCCTCCGGTATACGTAAATTTTTTGATTTGGTATCCGAGATGGATGACCCGGATGTTATTTCTCTCGGTGTTGGTGAGCCGGATTTTGATACGCCATGGCATATTCGGGAGGAAGGTATTTATTCGTTGGAACGGGGACGGACTTTTTATACGTCTAATTCCGGTCTGAAAGACTTGAGAAATGAAATCTGCAACTATCTGAAACGAATGTATCAGGTGGAATATAATCCGGATACAGAGGTCATGGTTACTGTTGGTGGTTCGGAAGCTATTGACATTGGCCTGCGGGCAGTGCTGAATCCGGGAGATGAGGTCATTATCCCCCAGCCAAGCTATGTTTCTTATGAACCATGTACCATTTTGGCCGGCGGAAAGCCTGTTATTTTGGAGCTTCAGGAGAAAAATGAGTTCCGTCTGACAAAGGAAGAGCTTCTTGCAGCGATCACACCAAAGACAAAGGTGTTGATCCTGCCGTTTCCAAATAATCCGACGGGTTCTGTGCTTCGACGGGAAGATTTGGAAGATATTGCCGAGGTCTGTATTGAAAAGGACATTCTTGTGATGTCTGATGAAATTTACAGCGAACTGACCTACGGGGCAAAACATGTAACGATTGCTTCTCTGCCTGGAATGCGGGAACGGACCATTTTGATCAATGGTTTCTCAAAGGCGTATGCCATGACCGGATGGCGTCTCGGCTATACCTGCGCACCTCATGCCATTTTGGAACAGATGCTGAAAATTCATCAGTTTGCCATCATGTGTGCGCCGACGACAAGCCAGTATGCTGCCGTATCGGCTTTAAAAAATGGGGACAAGGACGTGGAAGAAATGCGGATTTCCTATAATCAGCGCCGTCGTTTTCTCGTGCATACCTTCCGTAAGATGGGGCTGAAGTGTTTTGAACCTTTCGGAGCTTTCTATGTATTTCCAAGTATCAAGGAACTTGGCATGACTTCGGATGAGTTTGCTATGGAGCTTTTGAACCGGGAAAAGGTGGCTGTCGTTCCGGGAACGGCTTTCGGTGACTGCGGCGAAGGCTTCCTGCGTATTTCTTACGCCTACTCACTGGATGAGTTGAAACATGCGACGGACCGCATTGCACGGTTTGTTGCGGAAATTCGTAAAGAAAAAGGACTGATTTAGTTGCTGAATATTGTGTTATTAGAGCCGGAGATTCCGGCAAATACGGGAAACATTGGAAGAACCTGTGTAGCGACCGGTTCCAGGCTGCATCTGATCGAACCGCTGGGCTTTAAAATTAATGAAAAACAGCTCCGCCGGGCCGGGATGGATTACTGGAAGGATCTGGACGTGACAGTCTATGATAATTTTGCCGATTTTCTTGAAAAAAATCCGGAATGTCAGGGAAAGCTTTACATGGCGACGACCAAAGCCAAACATGTTTATACCGATGTGGCCTTTGAAGAAGATGCCTATATTATGTTCGGTAAGGAGAGCGCGGGAATTCCGGAAGAGATTCTCGTTGAGCATGAAGAATTTTGTGTGAGGATACCGATGCTTGAAAATATCCGTTCCCTGAATCTGTCAAACTCCGTGGCTATCGTACTTTACGAGGCCCTGCGTCAGAAAAACTTTAAACAGATGCAGTTGCTTGGTGAACTTCACCGTCTGCACTGGAAAGAATAAGGATTACGAATTAAAAATACCCGCCGAGAAACCGACCTGTGGCTGTTCAGATGATTGTCTGACGGATAGAGCGCAGGAGACTTCGGCGGGTGTTTTATGCGCTTTTTATTCAAAGCGCATAAGTATCTGAAGATTTGGAAGGAAGCGGATCATGTAAGAATCTTTGCTCAGACCTTCGGGATATTTGGTCTTAAAATAGGCCAGTGCTTCTTCCAGAAATTCTTCAGTAACACCGATGTGTTCCGCAATTTCATACCGGTTGCGGCAGCCGGACTTAAATGCCGAAAATAAATCTTCCGGGGAAATTATTTTCTTATAGGCCCATATGCGGGCTTTGTATTCCTGTTTGCGGTTGGTAGTGACGGACTGATCAAGAATATTCCCAAAGGAGGTTTCATAATGTCCCAGCTCTTCCGCCAGGATACAGGTTTTCTCAGTTGTCGTTTCTATTTTTTGATTTAATGCAATAGTACCGTCTACATAAAGCCCCTTAATATTATCACTGTTAAAATGGTAATCGATGATATCAATTCCCTCTTCAAAAGCTTCGTCTTCCAGGCATTCAAGTTTGTTCATAAGCAGCACCTCCTATGCCTGAGTATACTCTAAAGCAGTGTCCCATTATCAGGACTTTGCCTTTCTTTTTTTAACAAATTCTGCAAACTGGCGGATTTCTTCCAATTCTTCTTCGGTATATTCTGTGCCGTCAAAATGAGCCGCCATTGTCAATGGCGTGTTTTTTTCATCGACAAAATATTCGATGTTTACCCCAAAAATTGCAGCAATTCTTAGTAAAACTTCTATATCTGCTTTTTTACTGTCCCGTTTAATAATTGAATAAATGGTCTGTGGGGATACGCCAATCTTTTTTGCAAGTTCATTTGCGTTAGTTCCATTCGCTTCCATTAATTCGGATAATTTACTTCCAATACCCATGTTCATCCACTCCCTGTTCATTAAATATATCACATTTTCTAAAATTATGCAAATGAATAAAAAGTGCTTGACAAAATTATTTAAAAGCGTATATTATAAAAACATAAATTATGCAATTGCATAACAAACAAAGAAGGGAGGTGGAAATTTGAAATTTTTAGATATGTATAATGCGGTGGTTGGCGCCCTGATAACTCTATTGATAGCTATATTCGGAGATTACTGGTATATCTTCGCAGTATTTATCATTTTCAATATGTTTGATTGGGTGACGGGATGGTACAAGTCCCGAAAATCAAAAACAGAGA
>CATYEA010000120.1 GCA_958405355.1 uncultured Lachnospiraceae bacterium | reverse complement strand
ATTGTCCATGAAGAGCGGGTATACCGGACCGAATTCTGCCGGATGCATGTAGAAGATTTTGCCGAGCATAATGACCTGGTTGGTTTTGATCATCCGGAGAATCTTCTGATTGCCATGTTTATGTTTGATGAAACGGATATACGCCGTTACATCCGGGAGAATCAGGAGCAGAAGCTTGTTGCCGGTATTATTTTTATTGATAATTTTGAGGAGGCCATGAACAGCACCGAGGAAGTCCGGCGGTCCCTTCTGGCTGCTTTGATTGAACGAAAAATCACGAAATATATGCAGTCTTATGATGCGATCATTACTAAAGTAGAAAAAGACAGGTATACCTTCGTGGTGAATCATAAACATATGGCGGCCATTCAGTCCAGCCGTTTTTCTATTCTGGATGAAGTTCGGGAGATTAACATCGGTAATGAGATGTCTGTGACGATGTGTATCGGTGTTGGTATGAATGCCATTTCCTACGGACAGTCCTATACGTGGGCGCAGAACGCCATTGATTTGGCTCTGGGCCGCGGCGGTGATCAGGCTGTTGTCAAGGCCGGAGATAAGATTTCTTATTACGGCGGCAAGACGAAGCAGGTGGAAAAGGGAACTCGTGTGAAAGCCCGTGTTAAGGCCCATGCCTTAAAACAGATTATTCTTGGTAAAGACCAGGTAATCATTATGGGGCATAAGATTGGCGATGTGGATTCATTTGGTTCGGCTATCGGCGTATACCGGGCGGCAAAATCCCTGAATAAACCGGCTCATATTGTTATCAATGAGATTACAACGTCGGTGCGTCCGATCATAAATAATTTTAAAAACAATCCGGATTATGAACCAGATATGTTTTTGCGCAGCAGTGAAGCGGCTGCCATTATGAATATGGAGACAGCCCTCATTGTTGTGGATGTAAACCGTCCGTCTTATACGGAAGGTCCGGAACTTTTGAACCGAACGAAAACGGTGGTTATCCTGGATCATCACCGTCAGAGCAGTGAGTCCATTGAAAGCCCTGTATTGTCCTATATTGAGCCGTATGCATCCTCGGCCTGTGAAATGGTTGCCGAGATCTTGCAGTACATTACAGATGGTGTGAAGCTTCGTCCAATCGAAGCGGATGCCATGTTTGCCGGGCTGATGATCGATACAAATAATTTTTCAAGTAAAACAGGTGTGCGTACCTTTGAAGCAGCCGCTTTCTTAAAAAAGAGTGGTGCGGATATTACCCGTGTCCATCTGGCTTTCAGAGACAGTATGGAAATTTATCGGGCACGGGCAGAAGCGGTACGTCATGCGGAAATGGACAATGATATGGCCTATGCAGCCTGTCCGGCGGAAGGTTTGGAGAGTCCGACCATCGTTGGCGCTCAGGTGGCAAACGAACTTTTGAATATTACAGGAATTAAGGCGTCCTTTGTATTTACCCGTGTGAAGGAAACGATTTACGTCAGCGCCCGTTCAATGGAGGGTGAGGATGGAATTAATGTTCAGCTCGTTATGGAGCGGATTGGCGGCGGCGGTCACAGTACCATTGCCGGTGCCCAGCTTCAAAATATGACCGAAGCCCAGGGAATGGAGCTTGTGAAGCGGACAATAGCCAGTATGAAGAAAGAAGGAGCGATATAGATGAAAGTTATTTTATTGGAAGATGTGAAAAGCCTTGGAAAAAAAGGCGAACTTGTGGAAGTCAATGAAGGTTATGCAAGAAACTTTATTTTAAAGAAAAAACTTGGTCTGGAAGCAACAGCCAAGAACATGAATGATCTGAAACTGAAAAAGGCCAATGAAGAGAAAGTGGCTAAAGAGCAGTTGGAAGCTGCCAAAGTATTTGCTGAGGAGCTGAAGGAAAAAGTTGTTACAGTGTCGATCAAGACCGGTGAAGGCGGCCGTGTATTTGGCTCTGTTTCCACAAAGGAAATCGCATCGGCGGCCAAAGCTCAGTTAAATCTGGATATCGATAAGAAAAAGTTGAATCTGCAGGAGCCAATCCGTATGGTTGGTACGGTTATCGTGCCATATAAGGTACATCCAAAGGTAACAGCAGAATTGAAAGTGAAGGTTGTGGAGGCCTGATATGGCGATGGATGAAGCGTTGATCAAGAGAATATTACCCCATAGTGATGAGGCGGAGCGGGCCGTCATTGGCTCGATGTTGATGGACGCGGATGCCATTGTGACCGCCTCGGAAATAATCACCAGCGATGATTTTTATCAGAGACAATATGGAATTCTCTTTGATGTGATGACGGAGCTGTACGGGGAGGATAAGCCGGTAGATCTGGTGACGCTGCAGGAACGCCTGAAAAATAAGGATGTGCCGCCGGAGCTGACCAGCGTGGAATTTATCAGCGGTATTTTAAATGATGTACCGACGTCGGCCAATGTCAAGCATTATGCGGAAACTGTGGCAGAAAAGGCCCTTCTGCGCCGGATGATACGGGCGAATGAAGAGATTGCAAATACTTGCTATCTTGGAAAGGAGCCGCTGGATCAGATCCTTGAGGATACGGAAAAGAAAATCTTTGATTTGCTCCAGAAGAAAAGTTCTGACGATTTTGTACCGATTCGGGATGTGGTCTTAAGTGTTATTGACAAGATTGAACTGGCAGCGAAGCATAAAGGGACAGTGACCGGACTGGCTACCGGATTTTATGATCTGGATTATAAAACCTCCGGATTTCAGCCTTCCGATTTGATTCTTGTGGCTGCTCGTCCGTCTATGGGAAAAACGGCTTTTGTCCTGAATCTGGCCCAGTATATTGCGGTAAAAAATAAAGTGCCTACGGCTATTTTCAGTTTGGAAATGTCAAAGGATCAGTTGGTCAACCGTTTGCTCTCCATGGAGTCCAAGGTGGATTCTCAGTTGATCCGAACCGGTAACCTGAGCGCCAACGACTGGGAAAAGCTTATCGAAAGCGCCGGGGATATCAGTAAGGCGCCGCTGATCATTGATGATACCCCTGGAATCTCGATTTCGGAGCTTCGTTCCAAATGTCGGAAGTTCAAGCTTGAAAATGATTTGGGGCTGGTCATTATTGATTATTTACAGCTTATGAGCGGCGGCAGTAAACGGACGGATTCGAGACAGCAGGAGATTTCCGAAATTTCCCGTTCCTTAAAGGCTTTAGCCAGAGAGATTAATGCACCGGTCATTGCCTTGTCCCAGCTTTCACGAGCTTGTGAGACCCGGCCGGACCATCGGCCGATTTTATCCGACTTACGTGAATCCGGAGCAATCGAGCAGGATGCCGATGTGGTAATGTTCATCTACAGGGATGATTACTATAATAAAGATACAGATAAGAAAAATATTTCTGAGATTATCATCGCTAAACAGCGTAATGGCCCGATTGGTACGGTGGAACTGGTTTGGCTTCCGAACTACACTAAGTTTGCAAATAAATCAAAGAAATAAAATAACGCATATTTCGGCGTATATTAAGCCGGTCACGAATATTGTGACCGGTTTTTTTGTTTTTCGAGTGGGCTGTGTCGACAAGTTGTTAGGGGATAAAATTGAAATATTTTAGGGGTTTGCTATAATTTGATTGTTAGATAACGAGAAGGTTGAGTGGAGGTATTCTATGGAAGAGATGCGATACACAATATCAGATGCAGCGAAGATGGTAAAAGTTGAATCCCATGTACTTCGGTACTGGGAGGACGAGCTGTCACTGGACATACCAAGGAATGAAATGGGCCATCGTTATTATACACAGCGGGAAATCGATGTATTTTGCCAGATACGGGCGTTAAAAGACAGAGGATTTCAGTTGAAAGCGATAAAAGATGTTCTTGAGATTATGTTTGAAGAAGAAAAGGGTACAAATATTATTTCTTTGGACAATGTACGGCAAAATTTTGTCGAGTCTGAAGAAAAATCAAAAAAACTTGAAGAAAAGGCACAGAGGACAGGCGAGAAGGTTCAGAAGATTGAGGAGAAAAAGGAAAAGCCGGAAGAGAAAAATGTGAAAGAAACAGCAGCGGCAGAATTGGCAGAAGTACAGAGCGTTGAAGCTCCGGCGGTTGTCAGCGTCAGTCCGGCTGAGAAGATGAGCCATTTTAAATACATAATGGATGGTATCGTGTCTCAGGCGCTTCAGGCGAATAATTTGAAACTGGAGGAGTCCATTGCACGTCAGGTAACAGAACGTCTTCTGGGGGAAATGGATGCCATAGAACAGGAGAGAGAGCAGCGGGAAGAAATGCGGTTCAGAAAGCTGGATGAAGCCATTCGGGGACGCCAGAGGGGTTACCAGGAGGCCGCGGCAGCGAAACTTCCGCCATATACACCGACGAAGATGAATAAACGGCGTTTTGGCCTGTTCCGGCGCTGAAGCAGTATTTGCAAAAAAAGAAAGTGCTTTGGGAAAACCCAAAGCACTTTGCTTTTTATAATTTTTTAAATTAGTCAGCCTGAGAAATAGCACCTGTTGGGCATGTACCTGCACAAGTACCGCAATCGATGCAGTCATCAGCTTTGATTTCGTATTTTCCATCGCCTTCAACGATAGCGCCTACTGGACATTCGCCAGCGCAAGCACCACAGGAAACACAATCAGAAGAAATTACATATGCCATGATAGTTACCTCCTTATAAGTATGAATATAAATCAAATAGTACTGTTAAGTTGTACGGTCTTATTGTAATACAAAAGGGCCCGGTTAGACAAGCATAACATAGCACTTCAATGATATAATTTATCATTTAGCAAATAATATTGAAAAAATTTGGAAAATTACCTGAGATTCGCCTGGGACTTGCAAAGCTGGAAATAATGTATTATAATAAGCAATGATTAAAATTTCAGAAGGAGGACTTTGAAATGGCACAGGTAACAAAAGATACTATGATTGGCGATTTATTAAGAATCGACGCAGGTGTAGCGCCTATTTTGATGAGCATTGGTATGCATTGTCTGGGTTGTCCGTCTTCTCAGGGAGAAACCATCGCAGAAGCAGCAATGGTTCATGGTATTGATCCGGCAGCGTTAGTTGCAGAAATTAATAACTTCCTTGAAAAGAATAACAAATAGGGTTCAATAGAAGTAAAAAACAGCGGGAAGAAAAACTTCTCGCTGTTTTTGTTTTTGCTACAGATTCGCCAGCTTTTGGATGGCCTTATTTTTTATCATGATCGTAAAATGTTCGTTGTAGTAAGCTACGGAAGCCGCGGCCGCCGGAACACATTCACCGTATTCGGTAGCAATATTGCAGACTTTGTTGAACAAATGAGGTGAGGCCTTTCCCTTCGTAAGAACAAGGTAAAAACTGCCGGATTTCGAATCTTTGTATAAGGTGTTGGAGCTGCGGTATTTTGGATGAATAACATCGGCAAACCGGCAGACATCTTCGAGATTCCGGAAGATAAACACTTTTGTCATTTCAATTGAAGGGGCACCTTCACCAGCTTTTGGCTTTGTGCCGGACGGCAGCGGAATTTTGGATTCTCCGGAAGAAATCTCTTTAACGATCAATTCCTCACTGATTTTTTTAAACAAGTCCAGAATATCTGCCGCGCTGCGATAGCCGGAAAGATTATCGTCGGATTCTTCTTCGGAATCCGGTGAGTCGTCATCCAGGGATATGTTCGCCGGAGAAAATTTGGAAAAGCGGGTATCCAGTTCCTCAGGGTCTTCAACCTTGGTTACGATTAAAATAATGCATTCATTGGATACGGGAATAGCTTCGATGACTAATGGAATATCGTTTGCTTCAAATCCCACTTCCGTAGAAGCCTGAATCATCATATCACGGAACAGCCGTTTGGCTTTATCAGAACCATAAGCAAGTTCACTCAACTTAATCTCACGGTTTACTAAATCTTCTTTATTCAGTGTACAGCGAATCTGATTTTCATTAAGTCGCTCAATCTTCATAGAAATCACTCCTTTAATGTAGGATTGAGGTTACCTACAGTATACCTACAGCAGCAGAAACTGTAAAGAGATTAAAATATTAAATTTTAAGAAATATTTGTCGAAGCCTTGCAATTGCTGCCTGTTTTTTCTTTTGGTATAATAAAATATATAAGATTTCTAAGGTAATGTGCCTGACTTCCAAATCCATTTCAAAAAAATCTTTATTTTCCCATTATGTGAATTTCGGTGATAAAAAATGCCTGGCAGTAT